>CAJFUI010000147.1 GCA_904420145.1 uncultured Oscillospiraceae bacterium | reverse complement strand
TCTAAGCGGCTTTTTCCCTCCTTTTTGGCCGACCAAAAAGGAGGCCGCTCCGGTGAGCGGAATCTCTCCGCCGCTGGAAGCGGCAAAAAAACTGCGCGCCGGTCGGCGCAAAAAACACAGCGCATGTCCGTTTTACCGAAAGGAGAAGCTATGCCCCATATTCAACAACTATCCCCCCATGTGGCCGACCTGATCGCCGCCGGCGAGGTGGTGGAACGGCCGGCCAGCGTGGTCAAGGAGCTGCTGGAAAACGCCATCGATGCCGGGGCCACCGCCGTGACGGTGGAAATCCAAAACGGCGGCATGTCCTACATCCGCGTCAGCGACAACGGCTGCGGCATCGCGGCGGAGGAGCTGCCTACCGCCTTTCTCCGCCACGCCACCAGCAAGCTGCGCACCGCTGCGGACCTCGGCGCCATCGGAACCCTCGGCTTCCGGGGAGAGGCTCTCGCCGCCATCTCTGCAGTGAGCCGCATGAGCGTTTTTACCCGCCAAAAGGGAGCAGACGTCGGCGCCGCGCTGACCTTGGAGGGCGGCGTGGCCGGGGCGTGTCAGGAGGCAGGCTGTCCCGAGGGTACCACCATGGTGGTCCGGGATCTCTTTTACAACACCCCCGCCCGTCTGAAATTTATGAAGCGGGACAGCGCGGAGGCCAGCGCCGTCGCCGGTGTGGTGGAGCACCTGTCCCTGAGCAACCCCCACATCTCCTTCCAGCTCCTCAAGGACGGCCAGAGCGTCCTCCACACCCCGGGGGACAGCAAGCTCTCCAGTGCCATTTACGCGGCCATGGGCCGGGAGTTCGCCCTTGGCCTCGTCCCTATTGACGGCAGCGGCGACGGCATCCATGTCCAGGGATACGTGACCAAGCCGCTGTGCAGCCGGGGCAACCGGGGGATGCAGACCTTCTTCGTCAACGGCCGCTACATCAAATCCCAGCTGCTGACGGCGGCCCTCGAGGAGGCCTACCGCAACCAGATAATGAAGGGGAAGTTCCCCGGCTGTGTCCTGCATCTCCAGCTGCCCGCCGAGCAGGTGGACGTCAACGTCCACCCGGCTAAGACGGTGGTGAAGTTTGTCAATGAGCGGCAGGTGTTCTCCGCTGTCTACCACGTGGTGCAGGATACACTCGACGGCAAGGAGGGCGCGGCGCAGGAGGCGCCGCCTAACCCTAAACCGGCCGCCCAGACGGCAACCCCCCGTCAGGATTTCTACCAGACTATGGACGCCAAGACCTTCCGGGAGAGCTACGACCAAAGGCCCAAGGGTACAGCGCAGCCCTTTGTCACCCGGGTGCCTCCTGTCTCCTCGGAGCTGGGAGGACGGGTGGCGGTAAGCGATGTAGCAAAGCCTATGGCCCGGCCCGTTGTGGTGGCGGTCCCTCCCCCTCCGCCGCAGGAGAAAGCCCCTGTTTCGGAGAAGGCGGCGCCGGTCACGGCGGAATCCCGTATCCCGGCGGAAGGGTCCCAGGAGACTGTTTCGCCGGTGAAAGCGCCTACGGTAACGGAGCCCCATCTCCCAGAGGAGCAGGCCCCTCTCACAGCAGAACAGACTACCCTGACGGCGGAGCAGGAGGCCCCCTGGCGCTTTGCCGGGGAGGTGCTGCGGACCTACATCATCGCCGAGGACGGGGAGAACGTATGGCTGATCGACAAGCACGCCGCCCACGAGCGGATCAACTTTGATCGGCTGAAGGCCAACACCGAGCCCATCATGGGACAGCAGCTCCTCTCCCCAGAGGCGGTAAAGCTGCCTGCCGAGGACTACGAAGCGCTGCTGGCGCACCTTCCCCTTTTGGAGCAGTTTGGTTTTGAGGCGGAGGACTTCGGCGGAGAGACGATTCTCATCCGCTCCATCCCCTCCGACATCGACGCCGGACAGATCCGGGAGACCATGGAGATGCTCTCCGAGCAGCTGCGCACCACCGGTACCGCCGACCCCGACAGCGCCCGGGACGCCATGCTCCACACCATGGCCTGCAAGGCGGCCATCAAGGGCGGCTGGGTCAGCGACCCCAAGGAGCTGCAGGTGCTGGTGGAGAAGGTCCAGAGCGGGGAGATCCGCTACTGCCCCCACGGCCGCCCGGTGGCGGTGAAGCTCACCAAGTACGAGATTGAGAAGATGTTCAGAAGAGCATAATGTCTGTGTCTCTCCTTAGGCGGCCGTGGGTTCCCGCGGGAAATTTCACTTCCTCAGGCGGCAAAGCCGCCCTGCGGCGAGGTCCGCTGCAGCGGACGCTCGGAACGCGCCAAAGGCGCGGGGCCGCCCGGTGGCGGTGAAGCTCACCAAGTACGAGATTGAGAAGATGTTTAAGAGAGCGTAGTGTCTTTCGCTTTCTTGCCGCCTTCGGCGGCAGGGGTATTCCACTCTGCGGAGCGGGTGACTTTTGGGGCCTTTCGCGCCCGGGCGCGACCTACTTTTGTCACCAGACAAAAGTAGGCAAAAGCTGGCTTAGAACCTGCGGTTCTAAGGACTCCCTGCTCCCCGCCGGAGTGCGTCCTTCTATGACCGGCGCGTGGGGATCGAGAGGACTTCTGCGCTCGCCTCGGGTGTTACGCCCTGCTGCGGTGGTATATACAGTGTTCTGTCCCTACGACCAGCGCCTGCTGCGGTGGGGCGGGAAGGCTTTCTGCCCCCTCAGATCTGCCAGTCAAAGGCCGCACGTTCGTCAGGGTCCTGACACTGGAGATACTGCAAATACCGGCGCAGGATCTGGCGGATGTAGGCGGATTTTGTCCGGGCGCTGGCCACCGCTAAGGTTTTCAGTTTTTCGTTTAGTCCTATGGGGAGCATAACGCTGACTTGGATCTTTTTTTCGCACATATCATTTCCTCCGTTCCACAAAATGGAATATGACAAATCGTACCGTTTTGTCCATCCATGTTCTTGTTTGCAGTCAGCTAAGTGAGGAGCTGCCGCTGTTAGCATTTCAAATAGTATCTTTTAGATATCTTTAAGATATCATATTGTAAAAGCGCTGTCAAGCACTTTTGGATATCATTTTGATTGCTTGAACACGTGGCATCTTAATGATATATTATAGATATCAAACGAGGAGGCAACCACTATGCCGCAGGCCAATCCATATCCCTTGCGTGTCGATAAAACCATTATGGAGAAATTCAAATTTTTGGCCGCCAACAATGGCCGGTCAGTAAATAAAGAGATTGAAAGCCTTATGAAAAAGGCAATTCAAGCATATGAGCAGGAAAACGGCCCCATTTCGGTTCCCCCGCTCTCAGAATAGGACAAATCGGTTTTTTGCCGCCGTCCCGGCGGCGGCGAAGAAAGGAGAATCCCCCATGCCACAACCGAACGTGATCTGTGTTGTGGGCCCCACCGCCTGCGGCAAGACGAAAATGGGCGTGCTGCTGGCCAAGCGCTTTGACGGCGAGGTGGTCAGCGTGGACTCCATGCAGATCTACCGGGGGATGACCATCGGCACCGCCGCCCCCACCATAGAGGAGATGGATGGGGTCCCCCATCACATGGTGGCTGTAGCTGATCCGAGGGAGAGCTGGTCGGTGGCCCGCTTTACCAAGGAGGCGGACCGCTGTGTACAGGAGATCCTCGCACGGGGGAAGCGCCCTATTTTAGTGGGGGGCACCGGCCTCTATTTGGATGCCCTCGTCTCCGGCCGCACCTTTGCCGGCGGGCAGGCTGGCGGCGCTGTGCGCCAGGCTCTGCAGCGCCGGCTGGCGCAGGAGGGGATCGGGCCCCTTTTTACGGAGCTCTCCCAAGTGGACCCGGCCGCCGCGGAACGGCTGCACCAAGGAGATGAGAAGCGAATCCTCCGGGCCCTTGAGGTCTACTACGAGACGGGGAAAACCATCACCGAGCACAATGAGGAGACCCAGCGGCTGCCCCGGCGGTACGCCGCGGCCTATATCGGTCTGGCTTTCCGCGACCGGGCGGATATGCGCGCACTCATCGACCGCCGGGTGGACGAAATGGTCTCCCAAGGCCTTCTGGAGGAGGTGGACGCGCTGCTCTCGGACCAGCTCCCCCCGGGGAGCACCGCCCTGCAGGCCATCGGCTACAAGGAGTTCATCGCCTACCGGGAGGGACAGTGCTCCTTGGAGGAGGCCGTGGAGGAGGTAAAGCTCTGCTCCCGGCAGTATGCCAAGCGCCAGCTCACCTATCTCCGCCGCAACAGGGAGATCTACTGGATCTATTGGGAAAAAGAGCGGGATTTTGCTAAAGCTTTACAGGATGCGACAGAATTTTTGTCCGCCCTCGGGTTAGGATAGGCCTGAGGCGGACAAGCATGCATTGTCTGCCCACCATATACATAGAAGGAGTGCAGACAAATGACAAAAACAGCGAACTTACAGGATGTGTTTCTCTCTAAGGCCCGGCGGGAGGAATGCCCGGTCACCGTATTTCTGATGAACGGCTTTCAGATCCGCGGCACCATCGGCGGTTTCGATGCCTTTACCGTGGTGGTTCACAGCGATGGGAAACAGAATCTAATCTACAAGCACGCCATCTCCACCATCACCCCGGTCCGGGGCGTAGATCTCTCAGAGTGGGAGGGGATGGACGGCTGAGAAAGAAAGGCGGTCCATGAAAGAAAAGAATTTTGTCACAAGAGCGATTGCCATAGTTGCTTTTTTAGCGGTAATGGTGTATTTTGGCGTCAGCATCGCCGGCTATCTTATTGATCCTCTCACCACCACCAGAGCTTACTACTATCAGAGCGACGACGCAGTAATTGTCTCAGGCTATGTGATACGGGATGAGGAGGTGCTCAGCGACAGCAGCAGCACCGGACTCCTTTATATTACCCGGGACGAGGGGGAGCGGGTCTCCAAGGGCAAGAGCGTGGCCACGGTTTATCACAGCCAGGAAGCCCTGGATCAGGCGGAGCGCTTGGAAGAACTGCAGCTCCAGCTGGAGCAGCTCCAATACGCCCAGAGCGTGGCCTCCGGCAGCCAGGAGGTACTTAAGCTGGACAGCACCATCATGGACAGCATCTTCTCGCTGAAGAGCGATGTAGCCGATGAAAATTTCACCGCGGCCTCTCAGGAGAGCAGCTCCCTCCAGGCGCTGGTGCTGCGGCGGGGCTACACCTATGAGGGAGAGGACAGCGCCATCGGCGACCAGATTTCGGCGTTGGAGCAAGAAATCCGCACCCTTTCCGCCTCCACCCAGCGCAGCAGCACCTCTATCACCGTTCCCCATGCCGGCTATTACTCCGCCGTGGTGGATGGCTATGAGACTGTGCTGACACCGGATATGCTGGAGACCCTGACGCCCCAGACGCTGCGTCAGCTCCAGCCTGACACAAGTGTCTCTTCCTCTGTGGGAAAGCTGATCTCCGGAAGCACATGGTACTATGCGGCGGCGGTGGATGCGGCGGAAATTGGTGATCTGCAGGAGGGGGATGCCATTACCCTCCGCTTTGTCAGCGGCTTGGAGAAGGACATCCCCATGACCGTCTATTCCATTGGGAAAGAGGAGAACGGCGAGGTAGTAGTTGTCTTTTCTACGGATCGCTATCTATCCGTGACCACCTTGCTGCGCCATCAGAATGCCCAGGTGATCTTCCACAGCTATGAGGGGATCCGGGTTCCCACAGAGGCGCTCCGGGTTGTGACAGAGACCATTGTCGACGCAGACGGCAATGAGAATACACTGCAGTTTACTGCCGTCCACTGCCGGGTGGGCCTGCTGGCCCGCTCCAAGCCAGTGACGGTGGTCTACCAAGGAGAGGACTACTATCTGGTGACAGCCAACCCCTCCGCTATCGGAAACCTGTCCGAGACACAGACAGAAATCTATACCCTGCGCAGCGGCGACGAAATTATTGTAACCGCCCGCGATCTCTATGATGGAAAGGTGATTGGATCATGAGCATTGCAGAAAATATCCAGGCTATCCGTCAGCGGATGGCTGCTGCGGCCGCAGCCGCAGGCCGGGACCCCAAGGAGATTTGGCTGGTGGGCGCCAGCAAAATGAATGACGCCGATGCCTGCCGGGAGGCGATTGCCGCCGGCATCGATGCTCTGGGGGAAAACCGCGTGCAGGAGATGCTGGGCAAGTATGCCGAGGGGGCCTATGAAGGCGCGCCTCTCCACTTTATCGGCCATCTCCAGCGCAACAAAGTGCGTCAGGTAGTAGGGAAGGTCTCCCTGATCCACTCCGTATCCTCCCTGCCCCTCTTGGAGGAAATTGACCATCAAGCAGAAAAACTGGGGTTGGTGCAGGAGATTTTGCTGGAGGTCAATATCGGCGGAGAGGAGAGCAAGAGCGGCTTTGCCCCAGAGGAAATATTTTCTGCGGCGGAGCGGGCAAAAGAGCTCCCCCATGTGGCCATGGAGGGACTGATGACCATTCCCCCTGTAGAGCAGGTCCCCCACGGGAATCTGCCCTACTTTCAGGAAGTCTATCGTCTTTTTGTTGACATAAGCAGAAAACTGTACGATAATAAACTAAAATACCTCTCTATGGGCATGAGCGATGATTTTGAGGATGCTATTGCTGCCGGCGCCACCATGGTGCGGGTGGGCTCGGCAATCTTCGGCGCGCGAAACTACAACGGATAAGGAGACGACGTCCATGAGTATTTTTGACGAAGTGAAAAAAATCTTCAATCCTTACGAGGATGAGGATGACTATGATGATCATTTCGAGGACCAGGAGCCTGTGCCCTTTGTTGATGAGCGTCCCCGGAGCGAGCGCAAATCCTCCGTCATGGACGACCGGCGCAACAAGGTGGTGAATATCGCCGCCACCACTCAGCTGAAGGTGGTGCTGGTGAAGCCCGAACGCTTTGAAATGGCCAGCGAAATCGCTGACCATTTGAAAGAAAAACGCACCGTGGTGCTCAATTTGGAGTCCACCAATAAAGACATCGCCCGCCGCCTGATTGACTTTCTCTCCGGTGTCGCCTACGCCAGTGAGGGGCGCATCAAAAAGGTAGCGGCCAACACCTATCTCATTACCCCCTACCATGTGGAGATGGTGGGAGACCTGCTGGACGAGTTGGAAAGCAACGGGCTGTATTTTTAGAGCGGGAGGTACATAAGAGATGCTGACGCCCCAGGAAGTGAACAACAAGACCTTCCCCAAGGCGGTCATGGGCGGCTACACCATGGCGGCTGTGGATGATTTTTTGGATAAGCTGACCGATGATTACACCAGTCTTTACAAGGAGAACGCAGCACTGAAGACAAAGATCAAGGTGCTGGCGGAGAAAATGGAGGAATCCCGGCAGAATGAGGAGTCCTTCCGCACGCTGCTGCTGTCCGCCAAGAAGATGGCCGACGAGATCATCGCCTCCGCAGAGAGCAAGCGGGATGAAATTGTCAAGGAGGCGGAGTCTAAGCGCGGCGCTCTGATGGGCGATGCGGAGAACGCCGCCAAGGCCCGGATCCTGGAGCTGCGCAGCATGGTGGAGCAGGAGAACCAGCGTCTGGCGGAGAAGCGCAAGGAGGTAGACGAGGCCGTGGCCGCCGAGGAATACCGTCTGGAGCGGGTCCGTTCGGCGGTGGAGAAGTTTGCCGCCCTGTCCCGCAGCAGCTGTGAGGAGCAGCTGCAGATCCTCAGCCGTCTGGAGGAGGCTATGCCCCCCGCTCCGGAGCGCAGCTCTGTCGAGAATATGGAGGAGGAACGCTTTACCCTGCCTTTGGAGGAGACAGTGTCGGTGGAAGAAACCAACGTGCCCCCTTTGCATGCCGAGATAGAGGAGATGCCGGTTGTCGAGGAAAACGAAGAGCCGGAAGACGTAGACACCGCCTATACCAGTCCTCTGCCCAGCCTCTCCAGTCTGAAAAATCTGCTCAAGCGGGGCCACCACGGGCACCGGGAGGAGCCGGAGAACGACGCGGAGCCGGTGGCGGAGGGAGAGGACGACGATTTGCTCTCCGCCATGTCGGCGCTGTCGGTAGAGGAGGAGAATGAAGACCAGGAGAGCCTGTTTACCTCCGCTTCCGAGGAGGAGACGCGGGTCATCAATTTGGACGATCTGCAGTTTGGCCGCAACTATAACCGCGAGAACTAAGTCGAAAAGCGGCAGAGCTGCTCTTTTGGCTGTTTGGGGCGGCTCGATGAGCCGCCCTTTTTCAGGAGGACCGCTATGGAAAAGAACAAGCCCATCATCGCCATCCTCTATGACTACGACAAGACCCTGTGCACTCAGGATATGCAGAACTACGGGTTTATTCCCAGTCTGGGGATGGTCCCCGAGGATTTCTGGCGTCTGGCCAACTCCTTTGGCTGGCGGGAGAAGATGGACGGCATTCTGGCCTACATGTACACCATGATTGCCGAGTGCCGCCGGCGGGGTGTCCCCTTTACCCGGGATACGCTGCGCCGCTGCGGGCGGAGCATCTCCCTGTTTCCCGGCGTAGAGGACTGGTTTGCCCGGATTAACCGCTTTGGCGAGAGCTTAGGGGTGGAGGTGGAGCACTATGTCATCTCCTCCGGGCTTAAGGAGATCATTGAGGGCTCCTCCATCGCCGGCTGCTTCAAGGAGATCTACGCCAGCGAGTTCTACTATAACGAGGAGGGGGAGCCGGTTTGGCCCAAGATGGCGGTGAACTTCACCACCAAGACCCAGTTTGTCTACCGGATCAACAAGGGTGTTCTGGATGTCTCCGATGACAAGACCCTCAACGCCTCCATGCCCGACGACAGCAAGCGGGTTCCCTTCACCAATATGATCTATGTGGGGGACGGGCTCAGCGATGTGCCCTGTATGAAGATGATGCGGGCCTATGGCGGGCAGGCCATCGCCGTCTATCAGGCGGTGAGCCGCCCCGGTGTGGAGCAGCTGCTGCGGGACGGCCGGGTGGACTTTATCTTTCCCGCGGACTACCGGGAGGGAACCGATTTAGAGAACACTATGAAGCTGATCCTCCGCAAAATAGCCGTCAGCCACTTCCTGGAAGAGGAGGCGGCGGACCAGCTGCGCAGGATACAACAAGAGGAGAGATGAAACATGCCTACCTATGATTTAGCCGACTGCCCCATCTGCGCCGACGGCGTGGGAAGTCTGGAGCACGAGGGGGGCTGGTGCGTCTATGTGGAGTGCCTCCACTGCGGCGCCCACACCGCCCACTTCAGCTACCGCACCGAGGCGGAAAAGGAGGCGGCGGAAAACAGTGCCGTCCAGATGTGGAACCTGGGCAAGGTGATCCGCCAGGATCTCGGGGAATAGCACGCCCCTCCACAAAACAGGAAATCCACCGTATGACAGCCGTCATACGGTGGATTGATTTTTCTGTTTCCGGCCTGCCGGCGGCCGGGGAGCGGCCTACCCCAGATGGATCCCTCTTCGGATGGTAAAGTTCCCAAGGTCAAATCCGGCCAGCAAAAGCAGCACTACAATAAACAGAGCAAGCCCTATGCTGCATATGACAAGCGCTTTCCTGTGCTTCCGATCCATCATCATACCCCTTCCATAGACCGCACACGCTATTTCCCCACGCAGAACCGGGAGAAGATCCGCTCCACCATGTCCTCCCGGGCTGTGCGGCCGCTCAGCTCCCCGAGGGCGCCGAGGGCGGCCTCCGCGTCGGTAAGCACGGCGTCCGGCGTCATGCCCCCTGTCAGAGCCTCCCGAGCACCCCGGACCGCCGTCAGGGCCCGCTCCACAGCCTCTGTCTGTCGGGGATTGGTGAGAATGGACCCCATGGCGCCGCCTCCGGCGGGGTACACCGCCGCCACCGTGTCCTCCAGCACGGTGATCCCCTCCCCAGTGACAGAGGAGACATGGACGGCGGAGATCATCCGTCCGCCGTCGCCCTCCAGCACCTGATGAGGCTGGGCAATTCCCAAGTCCGCCTTGGAAAAAACCACAATACAGGGCTTATGGGCCTCCCGGACTATCCGAAGGGCCTCCCGGTCCTCATCTGTCAGGGCCTGCGAGCCGTCGATCACCAGTAAGACCAGCTCCGCTGATGCCAGCGCCGCCCGGGTGCGCTCCACGCCCAGGCGCTCCACCGCGTCCCCGGTCTCCCGAAGGCCCGCCGTGTCAATCAGCCGCAGCAGTACGCCGCCGCAGAGGACCTTCTCCTCCACGGTATCCCGGGTGGTACCGGGTACGTCGGTGACGATAGCCCGGTCGTAGCCCACAAGGGCGTTGAGGAGGGAGCTCTTGCCCGCGTTGGGCCGGCCGATGATGGCGGTGGGTACCCCGTTTTTCAAAATCTGACCCCGGCGGGCGGTTGCCAGCAGGGAGGAGAGGGTGTGCTCAGCCGCCCGGAGGGCGGACTCCAGCTCCGGCCGCTGGAGGTCCTCAATGTCCTCGTCCGGGTAGTCCACCACCGCGTAGAAGCGGCTGGTGATCTCCAGCAGGCCGTCGTAGACCTCGTCGATCTGCCGGCGGAGGGCTCCCCCCAGCTGCTCTACGGCGTTGCGGGCAGCCTGGGGCGTCTCCGCCTCAATCAGATCGATCACCGCCTCCGCCTGGGTCAAATCCATGTTGCCGCTCAAAAAGGCCCGCTTGGTAAATTCTCCGCCCAGTGCCTGCCGTGCCCCGGCGGCAAACAGAGCGCCCAGCCCCTCGGCTAAAACCACAGGGGAACCGTGGCAGTGAAACTCCACGCTGTCCTCCCCGGTGTAGCTGTGCCCGGCGGCAAAGGTCACTGCCAGAGCCTGATCGATGGTCTCGCCCTCCCGGTTCTTCAGAGCGCCGTAGACCATGGTGCGGCGGGGATGGGCGGAGAGGGGGCGGCCGTCGGCGGGAACAAATACCCCATCAGCGATGGCAAAGGCGCCGTCCCCGGAGAGGCGGAGCACCCCGATGGCGGCGATTTGGTTTCCTGTGGAGATGGCGGCGATAGCGTCCATGGGGGATGCCTCCCTTTCTGTATCTGAGATTTTTTGCCGCCTGTGCGGCGGCGGAAGAATTTTTTGTGCCCTGCGGGCACGAGATTTTTACCGCTTTCAGCGGTGGGAGCTATTCCGCACCCCGGTGCAGGGACGCGTCGTCGCGAGTGCGGCGTACAAGCGTTTTGCCGCAGGCAAAACCTCAAGGTGAATTGGCCGGAACGGCCAAGAGAAGGTGGTCTGGACCAT
>CAJFUI010000146.1 GCA_904420145.1 uncultured Oscillospiraceae bacterium | reverse complement strand
GCATAGTCTAAGCCGTAGCCCACCACGAATTCGTCGGGGACGGTGAAGCCCACATAGTCCGCATAAATGGCCTTGGTACGGCGGCTGGGCTTGTCTAAAAGGGTGCAGATGGTGACGGAAGCAGCGCCCTTGGTCAAAAAGTACTGCTTGAGGAAGCTGAGGGTGTTGCCGCTGTCCAAGATGTCCTCAATAACCACCAAGTGCCGGCCGGAGATGTCCTGCTGAATGTCGTGGGTGATCTTTACCGCGCCGGAACTGGTGGTGGCGTTAGCGTAGGAGGAGACGGCGATGAACTCCACATCGCATTTCAGCTGGCAGGCGCGGACAATGTCCGCCATAAAAATGAAAGCGCCCCGCAGCACGCTGATAAACAGGGGATCTTTCCCGTGCAGGTCATGGTAGAGCTGGTCGCCCAGCTCCTGAATCCGCTGGGCAATCTCCTCCTCGGTGCACAAAACCTTCAGAATGTCCTTTTCCATTTCACTGTTCATGGCTTTTCTCCTGTATCTGTTGAATTTCAATAAACCGGCAGGCTGTCCCCACCGGACAAAAGTCCATATCTACCCCCAGCGGCCAGATAGCCGCCAGACGGTCTCCAACCCAGATGCCGGGCAGAGTTTCCCGGATCTCCAGAGGAATTTTTTGATCCTGGCACAGCCGCTTTGCTGTCCGGGCCCCCCGGCTGCCGGGCAGGAAGAGCCGCTCGCCGCCAGTCCACGGGGCGACAAAAAGAGGTGCTGTCCCCTCCCGCAGGGCGAGCCCTTGGCCATGGGAGCCTGCCCGCAGGGTGAGCAGATAGCTGCCCCAGCGGACCGGCTGGTTGAGAAGGAGAGGCGCCGGCTTCCCCCCGGGGAGAGAGCGCATGACTAGCAGGCCGTCCCGGACGCGGGCTGTGAGGCCATAGGGCAGGGAAACCTGTCCCCGCCCGCATGCGACCCGATCCATCACCGCCTCCACATGGGCGGAGGAGAAGTCCCTCCGGTGTCCCGCGGCGGCGGTCAGCAGACCGAGAACCGTCCGCTCCGCCAGGGCCGCTGGGACGCTTAACAGCAGGGAACAGGGCAGGCAGACCTCACCCTCCCGAAAGACAGCCTGCTCCAAAAGCTTGGCAGAAAGGCAGTCCATGCTCTCATTTTCCCGGCGGAGCACATCTGCGGCGAGGCCCATATTCTCCACCGCCTGGGGATTGATCTCCCGCAGCAGGGGCATTACCCGCAGGCGAATCAGGTTGCGGGCCGCTATGTCGGGGTCGGCATTTGTCTCGTCCTCCACGTGGGGGATATGGTGGGCGGCGGCATAGGCCGCCAGAGCTTCCCGGGACAGGCGCAGAAAGGGGCGGCAGATTTTGCCGCGTACCGGCGGAATACCGGTGAGGCCAGCGGTTCCTGTTCCGCGGATTAGGTTGAGGAGCATCGTCTCGGCGCTGTCATCCGCGTGGTGGGCGGTGAAAATCGCGTCGAAGCCCTCCGCCTCCGCCGTCTGCTCCAAAAACTCGTACCGCAGCAGACGGGCGGCCTCCTCAAGAGAGAGACCCCGCTCCGCGGCCATGGCGGCCACGTCGCCCCGTCCGGAGAAGAAGGGAATGCGCCGCTCGGCGCACCAGCTGCGGACGAAGCGCTCGTCCCGGTCTGCTGCGGCGCCCCGGAGCTGGTGGTTGAAATGGGCCGCTGAGACGGCAAAGTCCGGCTGGCGGGAGAGAAAGTGGAGCAGGCACATGGAGTCCAGCCCGCCGGACACCGCGCACAGCACCCGTCCCCCGCGGGGGAAATGTTGGCGCAGGAAGGCGCGGGCGGCGATCAGCTCAGTCCCCATAGCGCCGCTCGATGGTGCCGAAGGAGGTGAACTCCGGCAGCCACTTCAGTTCCACCTTGCCGGTCTCCCCGTGGCGGTTCTTCGCCACGATACACTCGGCGATGTTGCGCTTCTCGCTGTCCTCATTATAATAGTCGTCCCGGAAGAGGAACATGACAATGTCCGCATCCTGCTCGATGGCGCCGGACTCCCGCAGGTCGGAGAGCATGGGGCGCTTGTCGTCCCGCTTCTCGTTGGCGCGGGAGAGCTGGCTGAGGCAGACCACAGGGACGTTGAGCTCCTTGGCCATGATCTTCAGCATACGGGAGATGTCGCTGACGGCCTGCTGCCGGTTCTCCCCGGCATAGCCCTTGCCCCCGGCGCTGGTCATCAGCTGGAGATAGTCGATGACCACCAGGCCCAGGTTGTCCATCCGGCGGCACTTGGCGTTCATGTCCGCCACGGTGAGCAGGGGGTTGTCGTCAATGCGGATGTCGGTTTGGTTGAGCACATTGGCGGCTTGGGCGATCCGGCCCCAGTCCGCCTCGGTGAGATTGCCGGTAATCAGCTTTTCGCTGCTGATGAAGGCCTCGCTGGAGAGAAGGCGGGTACACAGCTGCTCCTTGGACATCTCCAAGGAGAAAACCGCTACCGTTTTGCCCGAGGCTTTGCCCACGTTAAGGGCAAAGTTTAAGGCCAGGGAGGTCTTGCCCATGCCGGGCCGGGCAGCTAACAAAATCAAATCGGACTTATTGAGGCCGTGAATCTTCGCGTCAATGGCCGAGAGGCCGGTGGAGAGGCCGGGCAGCCCCGTCTGACCGGAGGAGAGCTCGTTGAGGTTGTCCAGCACGGTGGTGAGCACCTGACCGATGTGGACCATGTCCTGGGAGCTCCGGCCCCGGCGGATGGCGTAGATCTTCTGCTCCGCCGCCTCCAGGGTGGTGTGGGCCTCACCGAGACCGTCCTGCACCATGGCGGTAATCTCGCTGGCGGCTGTGGCGATGCTGCGCAGCAGGGACTTGTCCCGGACGATGGCCGCATACTCGAGGGCGTTGGCACTGGTGGGGGTGATCTCCATCAGCTGGGCCAGGTAGCTGCGGGTAGTCTGCTCGTCATAGGTGCCGTTCTTCTGCATCTCCTCGGCCACGGTGACGCCGTCAATAGGCTTGGAGTAGGAGAACATGGTATAGATGGTCTCAAAGATCTCCCGGTTCTGCCGTAGATAAAAGTCCTGGGGCTGGAGCTTGTCCATCACGTCCTTGACGCAGCGCTCATCGATGAGCATAGAGCCTAAGACCGCCTGCTCCGCCTCTAAGCTGTGAGGCATCTGCCGCCCTAACAGCAGCTCCTCTCCCGCCATATTCTGTCACCTCCCGGTTTTGATGTTTTCTGATGTTTTCTATACGGTCTCTCTCACAGCGGAGAAGGGATCTCCGACCCGTGGGAATGGTGCGGAGACCCTGTTCCTTGGCTCAAAGTCCGAAGGGACGGACCACAAAGTAAAGGATACCCAGCGCAAGAACCAGCGCCTCCCAAATCACCAGAACGGTCAGTCCCCAGGATACTGCTAAAAGGCCATAGCGCTTCCATCCGGCATACTGATCCACATAGGCGCGGTCCATATAACCGCCCTTTTTCCAAAGTCTCCGCAGCAGCAGGAACAAAAGCAGAAGCAATAGGCTTCCAGCGGTTAGGAGAGCCATCACCAGATTAACCGCAAAGCCGATCAGAGGCAGCAGGTACAACAGCAGTATATACCCACTCATAAACATCATACAGACCAGCATGGACAGAATCACCATCGCACTGTTCCTCCCTATCTGTCGTATTCAGTTAAAGGCGCCTCGGTTCCTATTTCTCCTCGCTTACCACAACGTATAAGGTGCCGGTAATCTCAAAGCCCAGCTTTACCTTCAGCTCATAGGAGCCATAGCTCTTGATGGGCTCATCTAATACAATCTTCTGCTTATTCAGCTCGATGCTGTGCTGATTGAGGAGTCCCTCGGCGATCTCCTTGGCGGTGACGGCGCCGAAGAGCTTGCCGTTGGCGCCGGCCTTGGCGGTGAGCTTTACCACCGCCCCCTTGAGCTTTTCCGCCGTGGCCTCGGCCTCTGCCCTCTGGCGAGCCTCCTCGGCTTTCCGGGCCTTCTCCTGCAGGCGCATGGTGTTCATAGCGTCGGCAGTGGCAGGCACCGCCAGCTTGCGGGGGAGAAGGAAATTGCGGGCGTAGCCCTCGGCTACCTCGATCATCTGGCCCTTTTTCCCTTGGCCCTTCACATCCTGCTGTAAAATCACTTTCATAGCTGTATCCTCCTGATCAAAACGATGTTATTCTTCAAAATACTGGTCAATTGCCTTCAGCAGCCGCTCCCGGAGGGCGTCCGCTGTTGTGTTGGGAACAAAGCCGCCGGCAGTGGTGGAGTTGCCGCCTCCGCCAAGGGCCTCCATAATCACCTGTACGTTGATGTCCCCCATGCTGCGGGCGGACAGGGCTGCGCCGTCGCCGCTCTGGTAAACCACGATAGATGCCTGCACGCCTTGGAGGGTCAGCAGATCGTCCGCGGCCTTGGCCGCAACGATCCGGGGACATTCGCTGCTGACCGCAGAGACAGCAATGTTGTCGTGGACCATAACGGCCCGGCGGATAATGTCGTAGCGCTGCACCATGCTCTTCAGGTCGCTTTGGAAGAGACGGCTGACCTCGGCGGTGTCGGCGCCGCAGCGCCGCAGAAAGGCGGCGGCCTCAAAGGTGCGCCCCCCTGTGCGCATGGTGAAATTCTTGGTGTCAAGAACAATGCCCGCTAAAAGGGCCTCTGCCTCCCCTTTGAGGATGTCCGAGGAGTCCACTAAGTACTGCAGCAGCTCCGCCACCAGCTCCGAGGCGGAGGAGGCATAGGGCTCGTGAAAATTCAGCGCAGCGCTCTCGATGTAGCTGGCGGCCCGGCGGTGGTGGTCAATTACCGCTACCCGGTTGCAGGAGTCCAGAAGCTGCTGTGATTCCACCATATCGGGACGGTTGGTATCCACCACTACCAGCAGCGCGCCGGGCTGGGCGTGGATAAAGGCGTCGTTGCCGCTGATGAAGATGTCCTCATATTCGGGCAGGGCCTGGAGGCGGCGGACCAGAGGGTTGGCGTTATTATGGTCTAAATTGAGCACGATGCGCACCCGCTTGCGGTGCTTGCGGGCAATGCAGCAGATGCCTGCCGCGGCGCCTACGGAATCCATATCCGCGTACTCATGCCCCATGACATAGACCTCGCTGGCGTCGCTGACCAGATCCCCCAGAGCCTTGGCCATGACGCGGCTTTTTACCTTGGTGCGCTTCTCCGTGCTCTGGCGGCGGCCGCCGTAGAACTGGAAGTCCAGACTGTCCCGGATGACGGCCTGATCGCCGCCCCGGCTGAGGGCCATTTCAATGCACTTGTTGGCGCTGGTAAAGAGCTCGTCAAAGGTGTCCGCGTCCTTCGCCATGCCGATGGAGAGAGTGGCGGTGACGCCGTCCTCGCTGGTTACCTCATGTACGGTGTCCAAAATGGAGAACTTCTCCTCCACCATCCGCTCATAGTACTGTTCCTCAAAGATAAAGAGATAGCGGTCCCGGTCATACTTGCGCAGCAGCCCGTTCTTGTCCTTGGACCAGTTGTTCAGCCGCTCGTCAATCTGGGCGAGAACAGAGGACTTGGCGGCCTCGCCCCCCGCTTTCATCAGCTCCTCGTAGTTGTCGATCATCAAAATAGCCACAACAGGCCGGGTGGCGGCGTAGCGGTCGCAGATCATGGTGGTCTCCGTCACATCCACCCAGTAGGTGGTGGCCAGCAGGTTTTGTCCCAGCGCTTTGCCGCTGAGATGGTTGGTGGAACCGAAGACCCGGTAGATCCGGTCGCCCAGGATCACCCGCTCGGGACACTCTCCGTTGCCGTTTAAGATCCACTGGCAGTCAAAGCCGGGGATCAGCTCCTCCAGACGGAGGTTGAAAAACAGCTCGTCACTTTGGCCGGTGAGCCGGAGAAAATTATCGTTGCACCAGACCACCTCCTGGGTGTCGGCATGAAAGACTAAAATGGGCAGCGGCGCGTTGAGCACAGCGTTTTTGCTGGCGGAGTCCAAGCCGCCGGTAAGGCCGTCGATGTACTGCAGGATATTTTTCCTGCGCTTTTGGGCGCTGTGGTGAAGGATGGCGTAGAGGATAATGGTCAGCACCGCCTCCGCCAGAGCCAGCACCGGCTGGAAAGGGATCGCCAGCACGACAAACAGGCTCAGGCAGATAATGACCGGCTGAATGTTCGGCTCAATCAGCCGGGAAAGCTTTTTGTTCAATTCCGCTCCCTCCCGTTTGGATCGCTGCTCCCAATGACCGCCATGGGTCAAGGGCAGACTATAGATATGATATTATATCACGGAAGGAGAACAAAGTAAAATAGATTTTTCGCCGCCTAAGGGAGGGATATCCGCCCCGGCAGGGATAGGATTTTTTGCCGGGACATCGGCGTTTTTGGGGCAGAACAAGGGAAGAAGATGGGGGGGGACCGGCAAGGGATCTCTCTTGCCAAATATGGCCATTTGGGGTATACTATACCAGATTTGATTTCATGGGAAAGGGTCCCGCCTATGGTATTTTCCAGCTATATCTTTCTCTTTTTATTTTTGACCTTGCTGCTCCTGCTCTACTACGCCACCCCTCAGAGGCTGCGGGGCACCCGCAACACGCTGCTTTTAGCCTTCAGCCTCTTTTTCTATTTCTGCGGCGGCCCTGCCTATCTGCCGCTGATGCTGCTGTCTATCGCCATCAACTACCTTGCCGGCCTGTTCTGCGCCGGTGGGCGAAAGAGCGTGTTGGTCATGGGGGTTATCGCCAACTTGGCCCTCTTAGGCTGGTTCAAATACGCCATGTTTTTCGCAGAAAACCTCAATCTGATCGGCCTCCCCGTGCCTATCCCGGAGATCGTGCTGCCCATCGGCATCTCCTTTTTCACCTTCCAGGGGATGAGCTATGTGGTGGACGTCTACCGGGGCGACGCGGCGCCGGAGCGCAACCCCCTGCGCCTGGCCCTGTATATCTCCCTCTTCCCCCAGCTGGTGGCGGGGCCCATCGTCCGGTACACCACAGTGGCGGAGGAGCTTCTGTCCCGCAGGGAAAATTGGGAGGACTTCTCCGCCGGGGCCCTGCGCTTTACCTTTGGCTTTGCCAAGAAGATGCTCCTGGCCAACAACCTGGGGCTCATGGCCGACGAGGCTTTCTCCGCCGGGGCCCTCTCCGCGCCGGCGGCATGGCTGGGGGCCATCGCCTACACCGGCCAGATTTACTTCGACTTCTCCGGCTACAGCGACATGGCCATCGGCCTCGGGCGGATGTTTGGCTTCCACTTTGAGGAGAACTTCAACTACCCCTATATCGCCCGCTCCATCACTGAGTTTTGGCGGCGCTGGCACATGTCGCTGTCCACTTGGTTTCGTGACTACGTCTACATCCCCCTTGGAGGCAGCCGCTGCTCCCGGGGCAAGCAGATCCGCAACGTAGTGGTGGTGTGGTTGCTGACAGGCTTTTGGCACGGGGCGGCGTGGAACTTTATCTTCTGGGGCGCCTACTTCGCGCTGCTGCTGTTGGGGGAGCGCTACGTCTGGAAGAGGGCCCTGAGCCGGGCGCCGGCGGCGGTGCAGCACCTCTACGCCATGGTTCTGGTGATCTTCAGCTGGGTGCTTTTCCGCTGTGAGAGCCTTAGCGCCGTGGAGAGCTATGTGTCCGCTATGTTCGGCTTTGGCGGCGGCAGCGTGGGACAGGCGGTGTACTTTTTGAAGCAGTACGGCGTGTTCCTCCTGATCGGCGTCATCGCCTCCCTGCCGGTGAAGCGGTGGGCGGAGGAGGCCCTGCGCCGCCGGGGTAAGGAGAATCTTCTGGAGTGGGGGGCCGCCCTGCTGGCTCTGGTGCTTCTGGGGCTCTCCTTCCTGCAGCTAATCAGCTCTACCTTCAACCCCTTTATCTATTTCCGTTTTTAAGGAGGGAGAGACATGAAACGATCATCAGCCAGTGTGTTCTTCGTTGTGTGCTTTGGCATGTTTCTCCTTGCCGTCCCGATTTTGACGCTGCTGCTGCCAAAGGCGGAGAGCTCCTACTATGAAAACCGCACCTTGGCGGAGGTTCCCCAGTTTTCCGCGGAGGCGCTCCTCTCCGGGGACTATTTCAACGATTGGGAGGAGTGGTTCACCGACCACGTGGCCTTCCGCAGCTACCTGATGAAGGCCCAGACCTTCCTCCAGCTGAAGGTCCTCCATCAGAGCGTGGTCAACGACGTGGTCACCGACAGCGACGTGCTCCTGGGTCACCACGGCTACGGGGCATGGGATACCTCCTATCTCGCCTCCGACGCAGAGGAGGCTGCTGCTGCCCTCTCTAACTGGGCGGAGGTCACCAAAGAAAATGGCGGGCAGTTCTACTACGTGGGCCTGCCGGAGCAGTACGCCTACTACCAGGACCACTACCCCGACTACCTCGAAAACCGCTCGTGGCTCTACGGCCCCACGGAGGAGGCCATGGAGACGGCGCTGTCCGAGGTGGACATCCCCTTTTTGTCCCTGTATACGCGCTATCAGGAGGCCGGCTTCCCCCGGGACTACTACTTCGCCAGCGATCACCACTACACCATTGAGGGCGCCCTCTTCGCCTGCCGGGAGGTTCTCTCCGCCGTCAATGAGCGCCAGGGCCTCTCCCTCTATATCCCCTCCGAGGAGGATCTGACCTTCACCACCCTGCCCAACCCCTTCCTTGGGTCCCGCAACCGCAAGCTCTTCGCCTTAGACGACAAGGGGGACCAGCTGACGGTGGCGGAGTACCGGGAGGCGATTCCCTTTACCCGCACTGACAACGGGGAGCAGGTGGAGCCCTCCCTCCTGACCCTGCCGGCAGCCGACACGGAGACAGTGACCTACACGGCCTTTATGGGTGGGGACATCGCCGAGACCGTCATCGACACCAACCGGGAGGAGCTGCCCAATGTGCTGGTGATCGGCGAGTCCTTCACCAACGCCATGGAGACGCTGCTCTACGCCTCCTTTAACGAGACCCGGAGCATAGACCCCCGCTACTACACCGGCAGCATCGCCGACTATATTGCCGCCTACCAGCCGGATGTGGTGCTGCTGGTCCGGGACAACACCGCCTATTTTACCGGCGTGATGGAGGGTTGACAGGGGGCCGCAGTGCCGTTATACTGAGCTATACTGAAACATAACAGGAGGAACGTTACCATGCAAACCATTGACGCCCGCGCCATGAGCTATCCCATGCCTGTGATGATGGCCTCCAAGGCGCTGATCCAGGGCTGTACAGAGCTGACGGTTTTTGTCAGCGATATTCTCTCTGTGGAATCACTCACCCAGCTGGCCGGAGAGGCCTTCTCTGTGGAGGTTGCCCAGAAGGACGGCACCTTTGCGGTGGTTTTCAAGGCAAAGGCACAGGAGAGCGGTCAGGCCGACGGGGAGTAACAGGGTGCTTCCTCACTGTGACGGTAGAAAAGGATGAAGAAAATCATGCCCACCTCTCTCCTGAAGAAGAGAATCCTGATGACCGTGATCGGGGTGCTCCTGTGCGGCATCAGCGTCGGCTTTTTCAAGCGGGCCGCCTTTGGCGTGGACCCCTTCCAGTCGCTAATGAGTGGTCTCAATGCCGTGATTCCCATCTCCTTCGGCACGCTGTATATGGCGGCAAACCTGTTGCTGCTGCTCTTTGCTTTCTGTTTTGACCGGCACTATATCGGCGTGGCCACCTTTGTCAACCTCTTTCTGCTGGGGTATGTGACGGAGTTCACCCTCTATCTGCTGGAGCGGGCGCTGCCGGAGCTGGGGATCCCCGGCCGGGCGGTGCTGCTGGTGATCGGCATTGTGGTGCTGTGCCTGAGCTCCGCCCTCTACTTTACGTCGGACCTGGGGGTTTCCACCTATGACGCCATCGCCTTGGTGATGTCGGGGAAGTGGAAGGTGGCCTCCTTCCGGGTCTGCCGGGTAGGGTGTGACTTAGTCTGCGTGGCCGGGGGCGCCGCCCTGTTTTTCCTTGGGGGAGGAACCTGGTCCGCCCTGCCGGAAATCGTCGGCGTGGGCACCATTATCACCGCCTTCTTCATGGGACCGCTGATCGAGCTGTTTAATGTCCATGTGGCAAGGCCTCTGCTCTATGGCCGCTTCGGCGCAGCTGAGTCGGAGCCCTCCCAACAGGAAACAGACAGCCCGCGATGATAGAGGGATCTTCTGCTTCTAAGAGCTGAAAAAACCAAGGCACAGACCCATGGGTCTGTGCCTTGGTTTTCTTTTCCCTCATTACCCCGCCGGACAGAAGGGTAACAGCCGCTTTACTTGCCCTCCATGGCCGCGGCGGTCTTTAGGGCGATCTCCATCATGGTGGTAAAGGTGGTCTGCCGCGCCTCGGCGGAGAGCTCCTCCCCGGTGACCAAGTGGTCGCTGATGGAGCACAGGGCAAGGGCCCTCTTACCTAACTGGGCGGCCACACAGTAGAGGGCGGCGGCCTCCATCTCCACCGCCAGCACGCCCATCTTGCCCCACTCGGCGGTGCGGCCGTCGGCAGCGTAGAAGTTGTCGGTGGAGACCAAGTTGCCCACCGGCATCTCCACCCCCATTCCACGGGCCACAGCCACGGCGGTTTCCAAGAGGGTGAAATCGGCGATGGGGGCGAAGGTTCCCGGCAGACGGTACTGCTGGGCGAAGGCGGAGTTGGTGCAGGCCCCCTGGGCCGCCACCACATCCCGGAGCTTTAGTTTTTCGCTGATGGCTCCGGCGCTGCCGATACGGATGATGTTCTCCACATCGTAGTCCCGGAAGAGTTCCGTGGCATAGATCGCCATGGAGGGCATACCCATGCCCGAAGCCATGACGGAGACTCTTGTTCCCTCGTAGGTACCGGTATAGCCCTGAATACCTCGGACGTTGTTCACCAGACGGGCGTTTTGCAGATAGGTCTGGGCGATGTACTGGGCCCGGAGGGGGTCGCCGGGCATTAAAACGGTTTTCGCGAAGTCGCCCCGCTCCGCTGCGTTGTGGGGGGTTGACATAGGATACACTTCCTTTCTTTTCCTGTAGGCTTAAGGCGCGGCGGCCTCAGCCGCCGGCGCCCTCCAATTCCTTGGCGGCCTTTACTAAGCGGGAGGTGCCCAACCTTGCCGCGCCGAGGCGGAGAAAGTCCTCGGCGTCCGCAAGGCCGGCGATGCCGCCCGCCGCTTTGATCTTCAGATGGGGAGCGACGTGGGCGGCAAAGAGGGCCACATCCTCCCGGGTGGCGCCTCCGCCGGCAAAGCCGGTGGAGGTCTTGATATAGTCGGCACCGGAGGCGGAGACCAGCTCGCAGAGCCGGATCTTCTCCTCCCTGGTGAGCAGGCAGGTCTCCACGATCACCTTCAAAATCCGCCCCTCACAGGCGGCCTTCACCGCATGGATTTCCCCAAGGACGTCCTCCCACCGGCAGTCCTTTACCCAGCCGATGTTGAGGACCATGTCGATCTCATCAGCCCCGTTTTTCACCGCGTCCGCCGCCTCAAAGCACTTTGCGGCGGTAGTGGCGTAGCCGTTGGGAAAGCCGATGACCGTGCAGATAGGCAGACGGCCGGCGAGGTACGTCCGGGCCGCGGAGACATAGCTGGGGGGAATGCACACGCTGGCGCAGCCGTAGCGGACACCCTCGTCACAGAGGGTGCGAATCTGCACCCAAGTGGCCCCTTGGGAGAGCAGAGTGTGGTCCACAGCGGACAAAATACGGGAGAGCTCCACGGCAGTCCCCTCCTTTTCCTTGATGGGATGATAGAAAAAGCCAAATACCCGGCGGGCCGTTCCAAAATGGGAAAAGGCCGCCGCGGCCTTTAGCCCCACAGTGCGGAGAGCATGGGGACCACCTGCTTCTTTCGGGACATCACCCCGGGCAGGAAGGCCTCGTTGTCCTTCAGCTTGACACGGAAAGCATGGTCAAACTGATCCTCGTCTCCGATATAGAGGAGATAGGACCCCTCCTTGAGCACATCAGTGAGCATCAGCAGCAACATGCTGTAGCCCCGCTCCCTGCGCAGCTTCTCCATAAATTCCAAAAACTCTCCCTTGCGCTGGAGATGCCGGTCGGAGTCGATGCAGGTGAGCTGGCTGATGCCGAAGTCATGGCCGGCGATGTGGAACTCCTTAAAGTCGGTGAGCAGCAGGTCCTCCACGCTCTTGTCCTCCGGGGCCGAGGCGGAGAAGATGTCATGACCCAGCTGTTCTAAGGACAGGTTGGCCAAATTGGCCATGCGCTCAGCCATGGTGCGGTCCCGGGGGGTGCAGGTGGGGGACTTGAACATCACCGTGTCGGAGACAATGGCGGCGGTCATCAGGCCGGCCAGACGCTTGGAGGGCATGAGACCCCGTTCCTGAAACATGCCGGCCACGATAGTGGTGGTGCTGCCGACAGGCTCGTTGCGGAAATAGATGGGGTTGGCAGTCTGAATATCCGCTAGGCGGTGGTGGTCGATAATGGCCACGATATCCGCCTGCTCCAGCCCGGGAACGGATTGGGCGGCCTCGTTGTGATCCACCAGGACCACCCGCTTGCGGCGGGGGCGGAGCAGGTGGAACCGGGAGAGGGTCCCCACCACCTTGTTGTCCCGGTTGAGGATGGGATAGCTGCGGTAGCGGCTTTTGAGCACGACCTCCCGCACATCGTCGATATAATCGTCCAAATAGAAATACTGCAGATCCTCCTGGTGGCAGATGCGGCCGGCGCTGAGGGCTTGGAAGATCAGGCGCACCGCCTTATAAGTGTCATAGGGCGTGGAGATAATGCAGGTTTCGGAGTCGACACTGCGCATATCTTCCGGTAGCTCCGCCTGACAGAGGATCACACAGTGGACGCCGGCGGCAATGGCCGAGCGGATGATCTCCGGCTGCTGGCCGCAGAGGAGAATGGTGTTCTCCCCCCGGAAGGGCTCCTGGTCCTCTCCCTTGGGCTGGGCGATGACCACTCGGCCGGAGACGGTGTTGACTACATTGCTGGCCTCGTTGAGCAGCTGCCCCTCCAGCACGCTGAGGATATTGAAAACCGGCACATCCTCGATCACCGGATCGGTAATAGTCCGCATGTCGTATTCTGCCACATCTCCGGGAGTCAGCATGCCAAGCAAGCCCCCGAAGTCGTCAGTAATGGGAATGGTAGAGACATGGCGCTCCGTTTCCATGGCAGACCAAACCCGGTTGATGGTGACGGCGTGGTTGAGGATCGGCGGCGTGTCGTACTCCAGGTCCTGCACCTGGGTGCGTATATCCGTGATAAACACTGGGGGATCAAAGCCAAACCGCGTGAGGATCGCCTTGGTTTCATCGCTGAGATGTCCTAATCTGGCGGCCACATATTCCCGGTCCCCTACAGCATTGCGCATGGTGGCGTAGGCGATGGCGGAGACAATGGAATCCGTGTCCGGGTTGCGGTGTCCGGTGACGTAGATTTTATCCAACAGAAACTTCTCCTCCTTATCTGCAAGTGCCTTGTTTCCAAAAGGTGTCCTTAGTATATCACGGTTTGAATAAGATGAAAAGCATTTGCAATATTTTTGATAGGCAAAAGCTGGATGCCGCCGGCCCGGCGATCTGCATCCATCCATAGACGCTTATACTCCATAGGCATGGAGCAGACAGCCGCTGCAGTAGGCGGCAGCGTCAAAGGGATCCAGAGGGCTGCCTTTGGGGAGATAGAGGGGGTGGTGGGGATGGCCGCGCTTGCTGAACCTGCCGGCGGAAAACCACCTGGCCCCATAATCCTCACCGATGGCGATCATATCCGCTACGCAGCGGGCCAGGTAGGCCCGCTTTTCAATGACGGCACCCCAGGCGGCCCAGACGGAGGGGGCGCCGGCAGAGAGGGAGAGCATATAGGCAAAGGCCCGCATATTTTCCCGGTGGAGCGCGGGGTTGCACTGGGCCTCCATATCATCGGGGCGGGTGGCCCGCTGGGCGTAGACGTTGCACATGAGAAAACTGTCATAGCCGTTGGCGAGGGCGATCCGCTCCACGGATTTGAGAGTGTTGTCCAAGCGGTCCGGCGCGGCGGTGGAGGGGTTGACCCCAACACAGATCAGCGGCCGCTCTCCGCGGGTGCCTAAAATATAGCGGTAATCGGCGTAGCGGTTGGGTACGTACAGCCACCGGCCTACGTCATAATCCTCCGACGGCGCAAGGGAGCGCTCCAGTGCGACGTCAAAGGGGAGAATGTCCAGCGCGGCGGTCTCTCCACTGGGGATATGCATCCAATCCCTCCCTAAGGTGTTTTTTCCCATCATAACATATCTGCTGCAGGGAGGCAACGGCGGAAAAGGGGCGAAGAGCGCCTACCGGACAGGGAACAAAAATTTATTAAAAAACAGCCAGGCAGCACACTGATGCATATTCTTTGTCCTGCTGGGCAAGCTATCAGCGGCAACCCCAATGCTTTTTGAAACCAAGGAGGAACGTAACCATGGCTCAGATGAACAACGGGTGCGGCTGCACCCCCAATAAGGCGATTGAGTGCACAGTGACCAACTGCGCCAACCACTGCCAGGCGGAAAACTACTGCGGTCTGACCTCCATTAAGGTCGGTACCCATGAGGCGAACCCCACCAAGGATCAGTGCACCGACTGCATGAGCTTCAAGATGAAGTAAGGCGGGACGGACGGTAACAGGCAAAAAAGTGCCGCGCTGCGGCACTTTTTTGCTATACCGTTCCAAGGTCGAGGTGTTCCTGTTCTGCTCCAAGGGGGCCGTCCCCTTAGGTCAAAACGCCGCCGTGGAGGTCGGCAGACACCGCAGCAAGGAGAAAAATATGAAAAATAAGAACAAAATCCGGCTGGCAGGCGCCCTGGCCGGGATTGTCAACGGGGTCTTCGGCGGCGGAGGGGGAATGGTTCTGCTGCCGCTGCTTTCCAGGTGGAGCGGCCTGACGGACCGGCGGCTCTTTGCCACCAGCGTTGCCGTTATCTTTCCCATCTGCGTGGTCTCTGCCGCTGTCTATTTTTTCCGCGCCGAACTTCCGCTGCTGACGGCGCTGCCCTATCTGATCGGCGGAGCCGTAGGCGGCCTCATCGGCGGAGTGACCTTTGAGAAGGTGCCGGTGGGGTGGCTGAAGGTCATATTCGCTCTGTTTCTGCTGTACGGAGGGGTGAAGTATCTGCTATGAACGAGTGGCTTCTTCCCGCCCTCTTCGGGCTGGGCACCGGGATTTTGTCCGCATGGGGCGTGGGCGGCGGGACACTGCTGCTGCTGTGCATGACGCTGTTTTTAGGGGTGGACCAGCGGCAGGCCCAGGCAATTAACGTGCTGTTTTTTCTGCCCACCGCCGGGGCAGGGCTGTTTTTCCACGGGCGCAACGGTTATCTCCACAAGCCCACATGGCGGGGCGCCGTGCTGCCCGGGGCGCTGGCCGCTCTGGCGACCTCCCTTATGGCGCTGAGGTGGGACGCGGAGGTTTTTCGCCGGCCCTTCGGGATCTTTCTTCTCTACGCGGGGGCGAGTATGCTGTGGAAGATATGGAAGGAGCGGAAAAGTGGAAAAAAAACATCAGAGGGCCCGGCGGGAAAATAAGTCCGCCAGGCCCTTTTTTTGGCAACTATTCTGTCTCCTGAATCATCAGGGGCACAGAGACGTCGATATATGTGCCGTCCCGGTAAATGGTCATGGGGAGGGAGTCTCCCGCCGCATAGCGCCGCCGGCAGCGGACCACATCGCTGCTGGAGAGCACCTCCTCACCATCCACCGCCACAATGATATCCCCGGGCAGCACCCCGGCGATCTCACCGCCGAGGCCCGGCGTCACCTCTGTGACCACTACGCCGGTAACGCTGTCATCCAGCACAACCTGCCCCATTACCGTAATGCCCAGCACCGGCTCCGGCGTCACCTCACCGGTGGAGATCAGACAGTTGACAATGTGGGCCACCGTACCGCTGGGGATGGCAAAGCCCAGCCCCTCGATGGTGTCGTCGGCGTAGCTGGAGACCATTTTGATGGTGTTGATCCCCACCACCTGGCCGTATTCATTGATAAGGGGACCGCCGGAATTGCCGCTGTTGAGGGCGGCGTTGGTCTGGATCAGCGTCATGGTCACACCGTCCACATCCACGTCCCGGTTGATGGCGGAGATGATGCCGTCGGTCAGGGTGCCCCGCAGTTCCAGACCAAGAGGATTGCCGATGGCGTAGGCTTTGTCCCCCACAGTCAAAAGATCAGAACTTCCAAAAACGGCGGGGGTGAGGCCGATGGCATCCGCCTTCAAGACCGCCAGGTCGTTCTCCTCGTCGTAGCCGACCAGCCTTGCCTCATAGCTGTAGCCGCTGCTGAGAATCACATCGCATTCGTAGCCGCCCTCGATCACGTGGTAGTTGGTGATAATGTAGCCGTCCTCACTCATAATCACACCGGTGCCGATGCCAGCGCTGCCGGAGGAGAGATAGCTGACTACCGAGACCACAGAAGGGTTGACCTGTTCATAGATCTCCTGAGCGGTCAGTACCAGTGGGCGGTCCTCTGTCAGAGTGAGGCGGAAGTCTCCCCCGATGGGATAGGCGGGAATCGTGGTCTCTTCCCCCTCCCCGGATTCGTCATAGCTGTCCCAGTACTGGTGAAATTTGTCCTCCCAGTCGTCGGGAACGTCCGCAGAGGAGCGGCCCAGCCGGACGGCAAAAAGCAGGCAGGCCGAGACAATCAGCAGAACTGCCAGACTCAAGAGAAAGATCAGAGGGCCGTTGCGCGGACGGCGCATGGATGCCGGCGGCGTTGGCGGCACAGGGGGCGTCGGCGGCGCGGCGGAGAGGGACTCCTCCAAGGGCGGTGTTTGGGTGCCGGCAGATTGGGGCAGAGGGGCGGAGTAGCAGAGCACCACAGGCTTTGGTTCGTCTGGCGTGTAGGTCAGCACCACCTCATGGGTTTCCCCGGTATCCGCGGAATTTGGTTGTAACATGTGTATTTCGTCCATATTAGCCTCTCTCGTGGGCGTTTTTCCCGTGCTCCCCTGTCAGGGTCATGGTAAAGGTAAAGGTGGTCAGCCCGTTTTCGCTGGTGGCGAAGATCTGTTCCCGGTGCTGGTCCAGAATCGTCTTGACGATGTACAGCCCCAGACCTACGCCGTCCTTGTCCTCACTGCGGGCCTTGTCCGCCTTGTGGAAGCGCTCAAAAAGCCGTGGCAGCTCCTCTGCGTCGATGGTGGCGCCGTGGTTTCGCACAGTGACCTCAGCCTTCTGCCCGCGCACCGCAAGGCCCAAATAGAGGGTGCTGCCCGGATCAGCAAACTTAGCGGCGTTTTCCAGCAGGTTGTAGATCACCTGGGTGATCAAATCGTTGTCCCCCAGCACAAGGACAGGCTCCTCGGGGATATTGGCCTCCACGTCGAGTTGGCGGTCGGTGATCTTCTTTTCCATGGAGATCAGCACCCGGCGCATGCTCTCACAGATGTCAAAGGAGCCCTTCTCCCGCAGCAGATCCAGAGACTGGAGCTGGGAGACCTCCAGCATTCGGCGGACCAGGCGGTTCAGCCGGCGGCTCTCATCGGAGATAATGCGCAGATAGTGCTCCTCCTTCTCCGGAGGAATGGTGCCGTCTAAGATGCCGTCGGCGTAGCCGGTGATGGTGGTCATGGGAGTTTTCAGCTCATGGGAGATGTTGGCAATAAACTCCCGGCGCTGCCGCTCCGTCTGCTGGAGGGAGTCCGCCATGGCGTTGAAGGCCTCCGCCAACTCCCCCACCTCGTCGTCTCGGTCGCCGGTTTGGACCCGGGCGTCAAAATTCCCCTCGGCAAACCGGCGGGTGGCCATAGCCATCTCCTGAATGGGCTTCGTCTGCTGCATGGCGGTCACAGAACTGGCCACAAAGGCAATGAGCAGAACGGTGATGGAGGTCATAGCGAAAATCCCAAGGAAAGCCTGCCACATGTCCGTGAGGCTGTGGGCATCCGTCACGGCCAACACCATGCCCTGAATCTGCAGGCCGGCAGCGTCATAGATAGGGACAGCCGTGACATATTTGCTCTTGGTGTAGATATTCAGTGTGGACAAACCAGAGTAGGTTTGTCCGTTGAGCACCGGTTCGGTGATCCTGGTAGGCAGGGAGACCTCCAACCCCTCTAAATTGGAGTCTGTGGTCAGAAGGGTGTTGGTCCGGGTATCCCAGATTAAAAAGTCAATATCGGTAAGGGAGGCGGCCACTCGAGCGATGATCTGCATGCCCTGGTCCTGAGAGCCGAATGCGGGGGGATAGAGAGAGCTGGTGCCGTAGTTGGTGGACAGCTCCGAGATCAGCTGGGCCTTCTCCAGCAGCTCGTCTTTCCTCTCGTTCATAATATAGGTGTAGGTCAATGTGAAAAAGGAGGTGCCAAGGAGCAGCAGTGTCAGCAGCACCATCCCGGCGGTCAGAGAAAACTGCCGCCAGTATATGCCGCCAAACCGCTTTTTTTTCGCCATAAGCATCCTCCTTTCTCCGCAAAGGACAGGCGGGAAAAGCTGCCCCGCCTGTCCCTATAGGGTGTCTTCCGCTGTATGTATGCCGGGCCGGTTCTCCAAGCCTCAGCTCTTGCTCTTAGGCGTCACTTCAAACTTGTAGCCAACGCCCCATACCGTTTTCAGCGCCCACTCATCAGAGACGTTCTCCACCTTCTCCCGCAGCCGTTTGATGTGCACATCCACTGTGCGGCTGTCACCGAAGTAGTCGAAGCCCCACACCTCGTCCAGCAGCTGGTTGCGGGTATAGACGCGGTTGGGGGTGGCGGCCAGGTGGTACAAAAGCTCCAGCTCCTTAGGAGGAGTATCGATCTTTTTGCCGTCTACAATCAGTTCATAGGAGTCGAGGTCGATAATCAGCTTGTCAAAGACAAGGCGCTTGCGGGTATCGTCAGGAATCTCCGTGCGGCGGAGCACCGCATTGATGCGGGCGATCAGTTCCTTCATCTCAAAGGGCTTGACAATGTAGTCGTCAGCCCCCATCTCCAGCCCGGTTACCTTGTCCAAAACCTCGCCCTTGGCGGTGAGCATAATAATGGGCGTCTTTGCGCTCTCCCGAATTTTCGCGCACACCGCCCAGCCATCCATCACCGGCAGCATAATGTCCAGCAGCACCAGGTCCGGCTGAATCTCCCGAAATTTGTCGATGGCCGCACCGCCGTCGAAGGCGGCGGTCACATCAAAGCCCTCTTTTTCCAAATACATGCGGATCAGATCGGAGATATTCCGGTCGTCCTCCACCACCAAAATCTTACGCCCCATCGGGTTTCCCTCCCCATTAAAAATTCGTCAAGAGAAGAAATTATGCGGGGAACCTCTGCCAGCGGCTACGGCAGAGAAAAGCTGTGAGCCGCCCCTTTGCCTCCGGTTGACGCCTGAGGGCCGCCGAAGACCATCCTGTAAGTTGACAGACAGAGATTCTTCAACTTTAGACATATTATACCCCGTAGAGAGGGGGAGTGTTGAACAATCTGTAAATCTAAAGGGAATATTCCGCCCTAAAGGGTCTCTCGGAAGGCCAAAAGCCGGCATTGTGCCTCCTCCAGCTGGGAGAGAAAGCGGTTCATGCCGCGGATGTTGTCCCGATCCTCCCCTAAAAAGATCGTCAGGGTGCGGGACTGGGCGGTGATGGTATTATACAGCCGGTCTGCGGCGGAGGTGCTGGACAAGGGGGAGCGGCTGTAATCGAGAGAACAGGACATCAGGCAGTACCCGGCCTCCTCCACGGCGCTGGCGGCGCGGCTCTGGTTGTCCTGCAGCCAGACCAGCCTGGTCCGCAGGCGGGCGGCCTGCCAAAGGGCGTCGTTGGCCGCCTCCAGCTGTTCGATGATCGTATCGGCGGCAGTGCCCTCCGCCAGGAGGCCGACGCTGTGGCCGCCGCCGACAATGGAACGGACCAGATCCCCATCCTCCATCTGCCCGGCAGAGAGGAGAAAGGTAGCCTGCCGGTCATGCTGGCTCAGCGTGCTCAAAAGGGAGCGGGCAGACTCGGCATCCGTCACGGTGAACACGAGATAAATCCACTGCCCCGTATAGACGATGGGGGTGGACGGCGTGGTTTCCGGCTCCACAGAGGGGGAGGCGGTCACGGCGGCCTCATAGTCGTTGTAGCGCTGCCGCATTAAATCGGAGGCGGCATCAATGAACATAACATCGGAAAGGACCACTGTATCGCTCATAATGCGGATCAACGGCACAAGGGAGGTGTAGGTGTAGCTGTAGGTCAAGTCGAAAAAGCCGGTGATAAGGTCTAAGGGGAAGAAGACGTGTCCGTTGCGCTCAATGGCCGACTGGGAGTAGTAATTGTCCCCCTGGTCATAGGTGAGCCCGGTGTCTAAGTCAAAAAACAGGGCGTTGCGGGAACCGGAGGTCCGAATCCCGTAGAGGACAGAGGTCTGCCGGTTGATGCTGCGGGAGCAGGCCACCCCGAGAAAGGTGCTGTAGACGCCGCTGAAGACGGCGTCGGAGACGTAGAGGGTGTTGTTGGACCAGAAGGGCATGGTCTCCTGACTGAGCTCCAGAAGCTCATCGTTGACAGCGGTGAAATAGACCCCGGAGAGTACTGCCCGGGCAGGAGGAGAGGAGAGCTGCACAGTCAGCAGCAGTGTCAGCAGAAGGGCGGCCAGCCGACGTCCGCACACCCTGCAGGCGCGGCGGACATGCTCCGGCGACCGCGTGTAAAAACGCTTCGGGCCCACGGCCTTCTGGGCCGTTTTACGGTGCGCGCCGAACATAGAAGGCTTCATGCCGCATCCACTCCTTTCTGAAAATAGGGGGGGGAGTACCCCCGCTCTTTGCGGATAAGAAACATTTTGATAGCTTATTATACCACGTTTCTCAGAAGTTGACAATCCTAAGGGCTTCTGCTCACAGCACCGGTCTGCGGCAAAAAATTTTTGTTTGACAAATCCCGAAATCTGTGGTAGCGTTAACATGTTCGGTAGGTAAGGCTCCTACAGGGATATGGACTGTTGCCGCGAAGTAGTGGAGACACTATGAGAGGGTTTGAACAGGGTACATCGAACACAAGGTGTATCATAACACAGTTTCACCGCCCTGCAGAGTTAAAGCTCAAACGAATGCGCGAAGAATTTGTGCTCCTGTTTGTTCTCCGAACAAACAGGAGCTTTTTGTTTAGAAAGGAGGCGGTGGACCGTGGAGCACAGTCAAAGTCACAGAAGCGCTACAAGACGATGGATACGAAATTGCTGCAGGCGCGTCCGCCGGCAGTGATTCCTTCGGCATGCCGTTTGAGCCATCGTTTTGTGAGGAGAGCCTTGCAGACGGTGGCTTTTTGCTACGCAAAAGCATCGCAAAATTGGCCATGTGCTGCTTTCAGCGCATGGAGTTTTGCGCCTTTTTGAGGGAAAATAACGCCTTTTGGGCGATGAGATAGATGAAGATTTTTTGTAAGCGAGGTGAAAGGAATGGACACGGGGAACAGTACCAGTGCAGGTTCTGTCGAACGAGGTAGGATCGCTGCCGGGAGAAACATAGGGGTTCGCCGTGTTCTCCCTTTTGACGGATAGCAGGTGATGGCGATCCTTCTTTGATGCACTGTACCCCTTCCAAATCGCAAAGAACCCATCTTATGTTTGGAGGTACAGAACCATGAAGAAGACTAACAAGAGAATTTTTGTGGCCCGCATGGGCGAAAGCATGGTCCGCGCTGACGCAGTCCGTGAGCGCCTGTACTGGGCCTCTGCTCACAGTGAGGAGGAACTGTGCAAGCGGTACGGGACACCACAGGGCGGCTTGACCGAAGAGCTGGCGGATCAGGCTAAAGAGGCGTATGGGACGAACATCCTCACCTACGGCAGGAAAGAGTCCGCTGCCAAGCGGATCTTTTCCGCCTTTATCAACCCCTTTACCGTGATTTTGCTGGTCCTGGCGGTGATCTCCGTCTTTACAGACATCCTGTTTGCCGGCAACGGGGAGCAGAATTATGCCACGGTTCTGATCATCACCACCATGGTCCTCCTCTCGGGAACGCTCCGGTTTGTGCAGGAGACCCGCAGCGGAAACGTGGCGGAGAAGCTGATCGGCATGATCCACACCACGGCCTGTGTCCAGCGGGCTGGGGAAAAGTCCGAGATCTCTATGGAGGAGATTGCGGTAGGGGATCTGATCTATCTGTCCGCCGGGGACATGATCCCCGCGGACCTGCGGATCCTCAGCGCCAAGGATCTCTTTCTCAGCCAGTCGGCCCTGACGGGGGAGAGCGAGCCGGTGGAGAAATACGGCGGGACTGTGGAGGGCCGGGGACCCTTAACCGATATGGGGAATCTGGCCTTTATGGGCAGCAACGTGGTCAGCGGCAGCGCCAAGGCCATGGCCGTCGCTGTGGGAAATGATACGATGCTGGGCTTGATGGCGAAGGATCTGGATGCCAAGCCGGCGAAGACCACCTTTGAAAAGGGGGTCAACGCCGTCTCCTGGGTGCTGATCCGCTTCATGCTGGTCATGGTGCCGGTGGTGCTGTTTGTCAACGGCATCACCAAGGGAGATTGGATGCAGGCGGCGCTGTTCGCTATTTCCGTGGCAGTGGGGCTCACACCGGAGATGCTGCCTATGATCGTTACCACCTCTCTGGCCAAGGGTGCTATGGCCATGAGCCGGCAGAAGGTAATTATCAAGAACCTAAATTCCATCCAAAATCTCGGCTCTATGGATATCCTCTGCACGGATAAAACAGGAACCCTTACCCAAGACAAGGTCGTGCTGGAGTACCACCTGAACGTCGATGGTGAGGAGGACGACCGGGTTCTGCGCCACGCCTTTTTGAACAGCTATTTTCAGACGGGGCTGAAGAACCTCATTGACATCGCGGTGATCGCCAAGCAGGAGGCCCTTGGCGCCGGAGAGCTGACGGAGCGGTATGCCAAGGTGGATGAGATCCCCTTTGACTTTGAGCGGCGCAGGATGAGCGTAGTGGTCCGGGACACGGAGGGCAAGACACAGCTGGTCACCAAAGGCGCCGTGGAGGAGATGCTCAAGTGCTGCGCCTATGCCGAGTGCGGCGGGGAGATCCGCCCGCTGAGCGATCAGGTCCGCCGGCTGGTGCTGAGAAGATCGGATGAGCTGAATGAAAGGGGAATGCGGGTCATCGCCGTGGCCCAGAAGACCAACCCCTCCCCCGTGGGGCAGTTCTCCGTGGCGGATGAGGCGGACATGGTGCTGATCGGCTTTCTCGCCTTTCTTGATCCGCCTAAGGAGACAACGGCCGCAGCCATCCGGGCCCTGATGGAGTATGGCGTCCAGGTGAAAATTTTGACCGGAGACAACGAAAAGGTTACCCGGGCCATCTGC
>CAJFUI010000145.1 GCA_904420145.1 uncultured Oscillospiraceae bacterium | reverse complement strand
GTTGGCCGGGGAGGAGAGCATCCGGGAGATCATCCCCTTCCCCATGAACAAGAACGCCCAGGATCTGATGATGGGCGCCCCCTCCTTCGTGGAGCAAAAGCAGTTAGATGAGCTGCATATCGCTATCACTGAGAAGGAAGAGGAAAGCGAATCGTAACCCACGGCGGCCGCCGGCAGGCGGCCGCTTCTCCTTTTGCCCCCTCCGGGGACAGGGAGGTTTTAGGTCTTTTCGCGCCCCGGCGCGACCTACTTTTGTCTCCAGACAAAAGTAGGAAAAAGCTGGCTTAGGGGCCAGCCCCTAAGAACCCCATGGGCACCGGGTGGGAGCTGTTAAGCATCGCGAAATAAATTTACTTCTCAGTTCCCGTCAGTCCGGGTGCAGCACCGTATTGACCACCGTCCTGTACCCGCCCTTTCCGCTCCGCTAAGGGCTACATGGGCGGGTTGGCAGAGAGCGGCGTTCTATCGCTTCACACACTGACAATCTCTCTCCCATGCTGAAGTACGCTGGAGCATCAAGTCTACCCCGCCCCGCCGCAGCAGGCGCTGGTTGTGGGGACAACAAGTGAAAAGTGCCCTGCCGCAATAGGGCGTAACGCCCGGGGCGGGTGATTAAGTCCTTTCGACAGCCACGCGCCGGTGATAAAAGTATGCAGTACAACGGGGAGAAGGGAGTTCTTAGAACCGCAGGTTCTAAGCGGCTTTTTCCCTCCTTTTTGGCCGACCAAAAAGGAGGCCGCTCCGGAGAGCGGAACCTCTCCCCCCCCCAGCGGGGAGAAGGAAATCCCTAAGAACCATGGGTTCTTAGGCCAGTTTTGCCGAGCCGCAGCGAGGCATACAGTGCGCAACCGGGCGAAGCCCGGCTCTTAGCGCGAAACAGCCCCGCTGAGGAAAAAGTACCCCGCCCCGGGGGTGGTAAAAAAGCCCGCGCCCCGCAGGGGCGCAAAAGAATCCCACACCACTGGAAGCGGCAAAAATCGCGCACCCAAAGGGCTCAAAAGATCCGCATATTCGGGCGGCAGCACCGCTCCACTTCTCCTGTCAGGAGGTATCTACCATATGAAGCTTACACAATTTTACCGCAACGGAGCCGCCATTCTTGGTCTGGTGACAAAAAAAGGCATAGTCGACGTACCCAATGAAGCAAAGCGGCGCCGTCTCCCCGCCCCCGCCACCGCTATGGAGGCCATTAATGGCGGACCGGAGGCTTTCCGCCTGCTTGAAGACCTGCAGGAGGGAGCCGCCTGCTATACTGACGCGCCTGCCGCCCCGGTGGTCACCGGCATGGACAAGGTCCTCTGCATCGGCCTCAATTACCGGCAGCACGCTATCGAGTGCGGCCTGCCTATTCCGGAGCACCCGGTGGTGTTCAACAAATTCCCCAGCACCCTTGCCGCCTGCGGCGAGGAGATTACGCTCCCTAAGGACTACCAAGCGTATGACTATGAGGCGGAACTGGTGGCGGTTATCGGCAAAAGGGCCCGGAACGTCAAAGCGGAGGAGGCCCTCTCCTGCGTCTTTGGATACACCTGCGGCAACGACCTCTCTACCCGGGACCTCCAGCTCGCCCGGGGCGGGCAGTGGGTGCTGAGCAAGTCCTTGGACGGCTTTGGCCCCGTTGGCCCCTGCTTGGTCACCGCCGACCGTCTGGACCCCTCCGCCTTGGAGATCTCCAGCACGGTCAACGGGGAGGTGCGGCAGCACTCCAACACCTCCGACCTGATCTTTCCCCTGCCCCAGCTGATTGCCGACCTGTCTCGCCACTTCACCCTCCTCCCCGGGGATTTGATCTTCACCGGCACTCCCGCCGGGGTCATGCACGGCTATCCCGCTGATCAAAAGCGCTGGCTCAAGGGCGGCGACCGGGTGGAGGTCACCATCGAGGGCATCGGTACGCTGTGGAACACCTTTTGTCAGGAGGAGTGACCTGCCATGAAAAAACGTCTCTTCTCCCTGCTGCTCCTCCTGCTCCTTCTCTGCGGCTGCGCCGCCCCGCCGGATAACAGTGCGGATGTTCCGGAGGATCCCGCCGATTCCTCTATCCCTTCCGCAGAGCCTGCCCCCGATGACCCCGCTTCCGACCCCTCTCCTTCTCCGGAAGAGCCGGAGGAACCAGTGCTTACAGAGAAGGAGGCCGCCGTGGCGGCCCTCCTTGCCGGGATGACCTTGGAGGAGAAGGTGGGACAGATGTTCTTCGTCCGCTGTCCCGAGTTTGACGCGGTATCGGACATCTCCGCCTACCACCTCGGGGGCTACCTCCTCTTCGGCCGGGACTTTCAGGACAGGAGCGCCTCTGACATCAAGGATCTGCTGGAGACCTTCCAAGCTGTAAGCGAAATTCCCCTGCTCATCGGGGTGGATGAGGAGGGGGGCAGCGTGGTGCGCATCAGCTCCAACGCCGCCCTCTGGCCCCACAAGTTTTCCTCCCCCCAGCGCCTCTACGTCAACGGCGGCATGGAGGCCGTCACTGCGGATACGGAGGAGAAGTGCGACATGCTGCATACCTATGGTGTCAATGTTAACTTCGCCCCTGTGGCGGACGTATCCACCGATCCCAATGATTTCATGTATAGCCGTACCTTCGGGCAGGACGCCGACGCCACCGCCGAGTACGTCCGCACAGTGGTGGAGGCCATGGAGGCAAAGGGCGTTGGCAGCGTCCTCAAGCACTTTCCCGGCTACGGCAATAATGCCGACACCCACACGGGCATCGCCGTGGATGAGCGGCCCTATGAGACCTTTCTCACCAGCGACTTTCTCCCCTTTGAGGCAGGTATCGCCGCCGGGGCAGACAGCGTGCTGGTCAGCCACAACATCGTCACCGCCATGGACGCCGAGCTCCCCGCCTCCCTGTCCCCGGAGGTCCACCGGGTCCTCCGGGAAGAACTGGGCTTTACGGGCGTCGTGCTCACCGATGACTTAGCCATGGACGCGGTGGCCGCCTACGCCGCCGACGGCAGCGTGGCGGTGATGGCTGTGGAGGCGGGCAACGATATGATCGTCACCACCGATTACCGCACCCAAATTCCCTTGGTCATCGAGGCGGTGGAAAACGGCAGGATCGACGAGGCGGTCATCGACGCGGCGGTCACGAGGGTTTTGTCCTGGAAATATGATTTAGGGCTGATCGGGTGACTCTTGTGGCGTTCGCGCCCCGGCGCGCCCGCCGCGAGTGCGGCGTACAAGTGTTTCCCGTAGGGAAAACCTCGAGGTGAATTGGCCGGAACGGCCAAGAGAAGGTGGTCTGGACCATGGAATGGGCGGGCTCTGCCCGGCCATTTTAGTCAAATATAGGGTCCCCGCAAAAGTGACAGCTTTTGTGGGGAGAGATTCCGCTCTCCGGAGCGGGGTACTTTGTCCTCGGCGACAAAGTACCCAAAACGCCGCTTAGAACCTGCGGTTCTAAGAATTCCCTTATGCCCGCTGGGGGGGAGATTTCGCGCCCCCGGGCGCGAGTGGCTTTTGTTGCCAGACAAAAGCCACCTCCTCCGCGCTAAGAGCCGGGCTTCGCCCGGTTGCGC
>CAJFUI010000144.1 GCA_904420145.1 uncultured Oscillospiraceae bacterium | reverse complement strand
TCGAACCCACGGATGCTTGCACATCGCCGGTTTTCAAGACCGGTTCCTTAAACCGCTCGGACATCTCTCCCAATCGGTTTCAGGCGCAGTAAAAATGATACCATGACATAAGGAATTTGTCAACGAAAAAAATTAAGATTTTTTGAAAAAAGGTCTTGCAAAATATCGGCAGATATGGTATCTTAATTAGGCTGACAACAGCACAGTACATATCCGGGTGTGGCGAAGTTTGGTATCGCGCCTGAATGGGGTTCAGGAGGCCGCTGGTTCAAGTCCAGTCACTCGGACCAAAACGAAAGGACATCCTTTGGGATGTCCTTTCGTTTTGGGCTCCGGCCGCCGGAGGCGACCTCCTCCCTTCGGTATTTGAATGCTCGGGGTCGGCAAAGCCGGCCCTGTGCAAGTCCCGGCCGCAGGCCAGGAATTTACGGCGCAAAGGCGCCGCCGGCCAGATGGCCGGTTGGGTGGTTCTCCTATACCTTTTTGAGATTTCAAAATATCGATTTTAACCGTCCCTTCCATAAGAAAAGGGCATCTGCAAAGCAGATGCCCTTTTCTTATGATCTACACAGGCCAAAGGCCTGCTCCTCCCTTTGGTATTTCAATGCTCACGGCGGCAAGTGAGGATATCATGTGCTCCTCTTGACAAATGAGCGGAGATGTGCTACCATTCAATTAGTAAATAAATTGACTAATTGGATTTAAAAAGCGGCAGTGTGCTATGACGAAGGAAGATCGAAAAAACGCGTTTTTGTACTGCAAATTCCGGGACGAGCAGTTCGCCCTCTACGACGAGTACGCCAAGCGCCACGGGATGCTGATGAAGACTCTGCTGGTGGTGAACGTCCTTTTCTACGCCAAGGAGGGCATGACTCAGACGGAGATCTGCCGGCGGACCTTTCACTCCAAGCAGACAGTGAATCTGATCGTCAAAAACCTGCTGGCGGAGGGCTATGTCACTGTTGCAGAGATGCCAGAGGACAGGCGGAACAAACAGATTCAAATGACGGAGGCGGGCCGGGCCTACTGTGAAAAGGTGGTGCGCCACATCACCTGGGCAGAGGACACGGCCATGTCCCTATTCACGCCGGAGGAGCAGAAGCAGCTTATCGACCTGTCCAGAACCTTTACCAAAAATCTGACTATGCTGGTCCATCAGGAGACGGAGGAGGTCAAGGAATGATACTCAATACAGGCGGGCGGACGGACACCGTCCAATATTATTCGAACTGGCTTCTGCGCCGCTTTGAGGAGGGCTATGTGCTCTCACGCAATCCACTGTTTCCGAACAAAGTCAGCCGCTATGAGCTGACCCCAGACAAGGTAGACTGTGTGGTGTTCTGCTCCAAGAACTACAGGCCCATACTGGCCAGACTCCATGAGATCACCGACCGTTTCCCCACCTATCTCCACTACACTATCACCGCCTATGGCAGGGATATTGAGCCGGGGGTTCCCTCTATTGACGAGAGCATGGAGACGCTGATAGAGCTGTCAAGGCTGGTGGGGAGGCAGCGCGTGTCCTGGCGGTATGACCCGGTGCTGCTGACCAAAGACTACACCATCCAGCGCCATATGGAAACCTTCGAGCGCATGGCTAAAGTGCTGGCGCCCCATATCGACCGCTGTATATTCAGCTTTGTGGAGATATACAAGAAACTGGAAACCAACATGCCGGAACTGATCCCCCTGTCCCCGGAGGACATGGACGCTCTGGCCTGTGGCCTTGGCACCATCGCCCGGCGGCATGGAATCTATCTGCAGACCTGCGGCACCAATGGAGACTTCAGCCGCTATGGGATCCATGCCTCCGGCTGTATGACATTGGGGATTTTAGGGAAGGCCAATGGGATTTCATTCAAAGACCTAAAACACAGGGGAATGCGGCATGGGTGCCACTGTATCGAGAGCCGGGACATTGGTGCCTATGATACCTGCTTGAACGGCTGCAAATACTGTTATGCCAACAAAAGCCCCCAAAAGGCGGCAGAAAATTTTCAATACCATGATCCCGCCTCCCCCTTGCTGCTGGGCTACCTCCGGCCGGAGGATACAGTGGCCCAGGGCATGCAAAAAAGCTTTCGGGCAGAGCAGCCGGATATCCCTATTCGGATAAGCGGATGGTGAGTATAGTTTCCTCTATGGCCGAATAGATTCCGGTACGGGAGCATCCTTGCCAGGGGCGATTTTCCCGTGAGAGATTGCTTCAGGGACCTCTATGTCTATGCAGGCTGGTCCACGGCTGGCTTCCGTAAGAAGCGGCTGGATCACTCTTCCAAGTCGATGCGCTCAATTTTGAAGATCACCGGCCTTGTGCCGTCGGAACAGCAGGTGATCATCACGTTCTCCTGATTCATCCAGCCCTTCATGATGGAGCCGCCCTGGAGGCCGGTGTAGATGTAGCGGGCGATGGCGTCCCAGGCCTCGGAGCAGTGGGGCAGCTTCGGCCCGCCGGCCACGGTATCCGGATCGGCACTGGTCTTGACCAGAGAGTTCAGGCCCATGTGCCAGAAATCGTCCCGGTCCCCGTCCCGCTGAAAGAGGAACTCGTCCCCAACGTTGTAGCAGGGGCAGGCCCCGGCGGCGGGATCGGCGCAGTACTGCTGCTGCAGTTCCGGGTACAGCTTTTTGTCGATGACGGTGAGTTTGACTTGGTGCTTCATAGAATTATGCTCCCTTCTGTTCTCAGCGCTGTAGTCATGACAGCCCAAATGTCAACAAAGCACGCGCAGCGCCATGGGAGATTCGGTTTCCCGCTTATAATCCATCTATCCCTTTTAAGATGAGGTGACTGTCATGCTGACGCCAAGATATTATTTTGCGGAGGACTTCCGCGCATTTCAAGATGATTTTCTCCTGCAGCCCCACAAGGAGAAGGTGTTCCGCAGAGGGGAGCTCCTATGGAAGCCCGGCCAGCCCTATGACCGTATCCACTACTTCCTCTCCGGCGCGGCGGTGCATTTCGCGGAGCATGAAACCGGAAAGCGCAGGATCATCAGCTTTCACGGCCCTGGAACGGTGTTCCCAGGCTATCACACCACGGATTTTAAAATCGAGCTGTCGCTGACAACGGCGGCACTGTCTGAGATCCATGCGCTGGAATTTACGGTTCCTCAGTTCCATGCCATGTTTGCGTCCAATACTGCCCTGGCGGAGTAGGTGGTCAACTGGTACGCCATGTATGTCAACCGCTTCCTCTTCGAAACGATCCACCAGGAGTTCAACCCCTCCCGCATCAGACTCTGCAACCTGCTGTACCTGTTGACCCTGAACCAGCCGGCAAACTCCGGCTTGGTCATCGAGATGACCCAGGAGGAACTGGCGGATATCTTAGGAATCAGCCGGGTCCACATCACCCGGGAGCTGGCAGACCTGCGCGGCAGGGGGATCCTTACCACAACCCGGGGAAAACTGACGATTATGGACCTTCCGGCTCTGGTGGAGCTCTGTACGGACGAGACGGTGTAGGGACCGCCGCTGTACGCTTCCATTTTACATGTTCTATGGCGCCCTGTCTGCTACCGTTGTTGCATAAGGTGCTTCCAGTGGGAGTTCACTGGCCGTGCCGCTGCAGCGGAGACGGTGTTGTCCGGCGTATCATAGGGAGAAAAAATACGCCCCCATGGGAGAAGGATGCCATGGGGGCGTATTTTTTCGTGTGCGGTGCCGCAGCCGGCAGGGCATACCTGCAAAAGCAAGCAGGACAGGCGTGCTTATTTCGCCGGCTCGATGGCTGAAATAACAGGGGGATTTTCCTCATCTCCCAGCTGGCCGGTATAGGTGACCTTCACAGAGTCTCCCTCCGTGAAAGCATCGAGAGAGATGTCCTCACCGGGGTCCATGACTTGGTAGTCGCCATCCTCCGTGAGCAGGACTAAAAAGTCGCCCTTACGGTTGATGACCCCGGTGATAACCTGAGCCTCCGTGCTGCTGTCTTGCTTCTCGGTGTTGTTACCCTGCACTTCCGTATGATTCCCGGAGGCGTCGGACCCTTCTGCGGGCTTGTTATTGGACTGCCCGCAGGCAGTCAGGAAAATGGCCAGCATCAGTAAAACAGTGCCTAACGCGATAAATGATTTCAGTTTCATAGTTCTATTTCTCCTATGCTTTTTTAGTTTAAATGCTGCTGCACATAGGCAGGAATCTCCTGCTGGGCAGCCTGATAGATGGAAGCGACCCGGCTCCAGTCCAGGTCCTCGTCAGTGTCTTGGAGAAACCCGTACAAGCCGCTGAGCAGGATGTCCTGCTCCTCTGAATTGGCGCCGGTGATATGCGCCTCCACGAAGGCCAGAACCGGCTCCGCGGCGGCAGAGGTGAGCAGCAGCTGGTTATATTCATTCAGAAACTCGCTGTTCTGATACTGCTCCATGGTTTCAAAGCAGACCGGGACGTTGTTGCCCGTCCGCTCCTCCACGATCAGCTCCCCGGACACGGCGTCCTCGGCCGCCTCTCGGGTATCATACTGTGCCAGCTCCACAAAGAAGTTCCCGCTGCCGTCCTGCAAAATCCGGGTCTCCTGGCCGGCATACTGTTCTGTCAGCGCTTGGAGCGCCTGACCGGAAACCGAGAGGGTGCGCACCGAGTAGATGGTGTCCATCTGAATCTCTGTAGGCAGAAGCCGGATTACCAGACTGCCGGGATCACGGTACTCCTCGACCTGCACATCGGCGTCGCTCTCCAGCTCCAGCTGCAGCACGGTGGTCTCCGGCATGCCGATGGGCACCTCATAGACGGATTTGATGTACTGGCTGGTGTCCTGAGCGCGGGTGATCTCCGAGAGCACCTCTACGCTCGCCGTTCCCGGGAGTGTGATGGTGATGGTTTTTGGATAGGAGGCAAACTCAGCCCTGTAGAGGGAGGCGTCCGCCTGTCCAAAGTCAAGGCGTATCTGCTCGGTGTCCCCGTCGCGCTCCATAGTCACAGCGGCTTTGCCGCTATTCGCCCCAACACCGCCCTCGATCACCGGCTGATTTCGCCCAAAAATTTGGACCAACTGCCCCAAGATCGGAACATTTTCTACTGCCGCGGCGAAAGCCGGGGAGAGGTGGATGCCGCCCACCAAAAGACCCGCCGCCAGAACAAAGGAGCACATTGACCGCGTGACCGCCCGCTTGACCCGGCGGCGGTGCGCTGCAACTTGTTTCCCCTGCTCGATCCCCCGCAGAACAACTTCATTCAGATCACTCGGAATATCGACTGGGATACGGGGATTCGCTTTCATGGTATTGCGTCCTTTCCTTTAAGAATTTGAGCCCGCGATAGTACATGGATTTCACTGCGGGTACAGGTTTTTTTGTGATTTCAGAGATCTCCGGGAATGTCATATCCTCATAGACCTTCAAAATGATAACGGTGCGGGTCCTGCTGTTGAGACCGTTCAGCGCCTCTCGTACCAGCAGTGTGGTATTCCAGCGCTCCTCGTCGTCCAGGCTGGAAAGACCCAGCTCCTCCAGGTCCGCCGATATCATCCGCGACGAACGGCGCAGGAAGGAGATAGCTGTGTTTGTCAGGATCCGGTAAAACCAGGGGTAAAATTTGTCCGCATCCCGCAGGCGGTTCTTTTCGGCATAGGCCTTACAGACCGCATCCTGCACAATATCCTTGGCGTCCTCATGATTTTGGACGTATCCATAGGCTATGCGGTAGATGGATGTTTCCTTTGCTTGAATCAACTCCAGGAAGTCCGAATCTGTCAATTCGTTTTTTCGTGTTTGCAGCTGCATAGACTTTGGTGACCTCCTTCTGTATGATAGGACTCCGCTCCCCCTCAAAAAGTTTCAAAATTTCTGAAAGAAATTTTTGTTTTTTGATAGCAGCGGGCGATCCTTGCGCCGCCGCCCCGAAGGGCAGAGCCGCAAGGCCCAAAATCATACGCAGCGGAGCGCCTGCAGAGAGACTTTAGGACGCCCCCATATCACCGGCAAAACCGGCGGAAATCCTTTGATTTCCGCCGGTTTTGCTGATCGCGCCGCGCAGAGCGGCATATCATTTTTCTGCACCTGCTGCGCAGACCGTGACCACGATCTTTCCGTTCACTGTTCCGCTGTCCTGGGCCGCGCAGGCGTCGGCGATGTGGGCCAGGTCAAAGACAGCGCCCACATGGGGCCTGAGCCGGTGATCCTGAAGAAAGGAAAAGATAGTGTCCATCACCGACTGAGTGGGATAGTTGCTGAAAAAGCCGGTGAGATACACCCCGTTGGGGATGTCCTTGATGGGGTCAAATCCGTTTAGAACGGACATGCCGCCCAAGATCCCGGTGCTGCATACCACGCCGCCCTTCTCTACACAGCCCAGGGTGTCCCGGAGGGTTCTGGGCCCCACCAGCTCCAGGACCTTGGTCACCCCGGACACCCGGCCCGCCAGCGTCCCCGTGTCCAGCAGGGCCTCGTCCGCCTCCGCCAGCAGGGGGAG
>CAJFUI010000143.1 GCA_904420145.1 uncultured Oscillospiraceae bacterium | reverse complement strand
GCTGTCGGAGTACTACTATGCCTCCCGGGAGACCGGTATGCAGCTGACCGATCAGGAGTATGTGGAGGCGCTGCGGCGCCTTGCCGGAGGGAGGAGCATCGAGCGGGTGGTGGTGGACCCATCGGCGGCCAGCTTTATCACCGCCCTCCGGCGGGAGGGCTTTGTGGTGAGCAAGGCAGAAAACGATGTGCTCTCCGGCATTCGGATTACAGCGGATCTCCTCAAGAGCGGGCGGATCGTCATCTGTGAGGGGTGTAAGGACTGCCTGCGGGAGATGGAGAGCTACTGCTGGGAGGAGTCCGCCGGAGGACGGGAGGCCCCGCGGAAGGAGAATGACCACGCCATGGACGACATGCGGTATTTCGCGGCTACGGTAGCAGCCCGGGAGGAGCAGGGCGGCTGGGAAGCGCTGTCGGTGGAGCGGCGGGCGTGAGCTTCTCTAAAATTTGGAGGGTTGACTTACAGCGGATTTTTGCCGCTGTGGATATAAAAATGGACGGGAGTGATGGGTACGGGACTTTGGAAAAAGCGGCCGGCGGAGGCCGCGGCGGCCACTACACAGCTGCGGGAGCCTTCGGCAGGCTTCCTTACCGGGCAGCGCACGCTGTGCGGCGGGGAGTGCCGGCTGTACCGGGCGGTGCGCCAGGCGGTGCCCGCTGTAGACGCGGCCATCGGCAAGATCATCCGCTTGACAGGCGGCGTGGAGGTGCACTGTGAGGAGCCGGCGGCGGAGAGGGCGCTGGCACAGTTTCTGCGGACGGTAAACGTGGGCCGGGGACAGGTGGGCATCAACGCATTTTTGGACATGTACTTGGACTCCATGCTGACCTGCGGACAGGGGATCGGGGAGATCGTGCTGTCCCAAGGGCATGACGACATCGCGGCGCTGCTGTGTGGACGGGTGGAGGACATCCAGATTCAAGAGGGGCGCTCGCCGCTGGAGTTTCTCATCTGCGGCTACGGGGAAAACGGCGTCCCGCAGCCCCTGCCTTGTCAGGAACTGCTGCTCTTTACCCCCTACAACCCGGAGGCGGAGAATCCATACGGGGTCTCTATGCTGCGGGGGATGCCCTTTTTGACGGAGCTGTTAGGGAAAATCTACACCGCCATGGGGACCAACTGGGAGCGGATGGGCAACGTGCGCTTCGCCGTGGTGTACAAGCCCCAGAGCGGTGAGCTGGATGCGGGGATGGCCAAGGAGCGCAGCCGGCAGATTGCATCAGAGTGGAGCCGGGCCATGGAGAGCTCCAAGAGCGGCCGGGTGCGGGACTTTGTGGCCATCGGCGATGTGGACATCAAGGTCATCGGCGCGGACAATCAGATCCTTGACAGCGAGGTGCCGGTGCGCCAGATTCTCGAGCAGCTGATCGCCAAGACCGGGATTCCCCCCTTTATGCTGGGACTGAGCTGGTCCTCCACGGAGCGGATGAGCACCCAGCAGGCGGACATTCTGACCTCGGAGCTGACGGCCATCCGCCGGGGGCTGACGCCGGTGGTGGAGAAGATCTGCCGGCTTTGGTTGCGGCTCCACGGCTTCTATGGGGACTTCACCGTGGATTGGAACGATATTAATCTGCAGGACGAGCTGGAGGAGGCCAAGGCGGAGTGGTACCGCCAGCAGGCACGCCAGATTCAGCTGAACAACGAGAGGACGGAGCGGGAGCAGGGACACAGGGAGGCAGAGAGCGCTCTGTGACGCTGGAGTGAAAAAACAGGCGGGGCCTGTAGAAAATGGGGGATGAGAGATGGAGATCAGAAAGACGAGCATGGGCGTGACAGCTGCCGAGGTGACAGCGGAGGAGCTCTCGGAGATCAACCGCTTTGCCCGGACAAAATTGCGGGCGGAGGAGGTCTATACCTTTGCCCTGCGGCTGTGCGACAACGAGGTGGACCGTGACCATGAGCGCTTCAGCGAGGCGTGCCTCCGGGGCTTGGGAGAGCTGTTTTTGGGGAAAAGCGGCATCTTCGACCACCAGTGGTCCGCTCAGGGACAGATGGCCCGGATCTACCGCACGGAGGTCGTTCGGGAGGAGGGCCAGAGAACGGCGGCGGGGGATACCTACTGCTGGCTGAAGGGCTGGGCCTACATGCTGCGGACGGAGAAAAACGCCGAGCTGATCGCAGAGATTGAGGGCGGGATCAAGAAGGAGGTCAGCGTGGGGTGCAGCGTGGGGAAGCGGAGCTGCTCCATCTGCCACAGCACCGGCGGGTGCGACCATGTGCCGGGCCGGGAGTACAATGGCAAGCGGTGCTTTATCACGCTGGAGGAGCCGCTGGACGCCTACGAGTGGTCCTTTGTGGCGGTGCCGGCCCAGAGGGAAGCCGGTGTTGTGCGAAAGGGGAAAAGCGCCCTGCCGCTGAAGGCGCTGGTGCGGCAGGCAGGCGGCCAAGACAGCCTGCGGGAGCTGGAGCAGCTGGAAAAGGAGGCCCGGCTGGGCCGCAGCTATCTTAAGGGGCTGCGGGAGGAGGTCAGCCGCTTGGCGGTGCTGGCGGATCAGGACTTGGACGGGGAGATTTTCGCCCAGATCGCCGGGCGGCTGGAGGAACAGGAGCTGCTGGAGCTCAAGCGGGTCTATCAGCGGCGGGTGGACAGGGCCTTTTCCGGCAAGGTCCAGCTAAGCGGCGGCCAGAGCGCCGCAGCGGAGGGCAGCAGCGCCTTTTTGGTGTGACATTGTCCCGCCCTAAAAGGGGACGGGAGGATGAATAGACAAGAGAGGATGGAGGACATAGGATGAACGTTTCATTTGAGGGAATCGGCCAGTGGTGCGCCACTTTTTCCGGCACTGAGCTGCCGGAGGGCAGCGTGGTGAAGGTCAGCGGCGCCGGTGAGGTATCCGCCTGTGAGGCGGGCGACGCCTTCTGCGGCGCAGTAGCTGCAGGCAAGAAGGACGCCTGCACCGTGCAGCTGGGCGGCTTTGTCACCGTGGGCTACAGCGGCACCGTCGCTCCCGCCATCGGCTATACGGCGCTGGAGGCGGACGGCGAGGGCGGCGTTAAGGCCGTGGAGGCAGCCGCAGGCGGCACCGACGGCACAGAGAGCAGCGCTGCCGGCACCTCCGCCGCTGCTGCAGGCAGGAGCTACTGGGTGGTGGACAGAGATGAGACCGCCAAGACCGTGACCATTTTACTGTAAGAGGGGGAGCGAGAAGATGGCTTATCTATACGACAATTTGAAGCTGGACAAGGGGATGTACGCCGAGAGCGGCAAGTCCTTCACCGAGGTGCTGGAGAGCTGTGACCCCAGCGAGAACTACCGGGGAACACCTCTGGAGGGGCTGGACGCCTTTCAGCGCCAGCTCAAGCGCTTTGACATCCATGTGAGAGGAGCGGGCAGCGACGTGGTGGAGAAATTCTTCCACACCACGGATTCCGCCGTTTTGTTCCCGGAGTTTGTGTCCCGGGTGGTGCGCCAGGGCATGGAGGAGGACAACATCCTCCCCAGTATTACCGCCACGGTGACCGCCTTCCACGGCATGGACTACCGCTCCATCACCTCCATTCCTTCCGAGGAGGACCGCAAGCTCCGGCGGGTGGAGGAGGGGGCGCAGCTGCCCCAGACGGTGGTGAAAACCCAGGAGAACCTGGTGAAGCTCCACAAGCGGGGGCGGATGCTGGTGGGCTCCTATGAGGCCATCCGCTTTCAGCGGCTGGACCTCTTCTCCGTGACGCTGCGCCAGATCGGCAGCCACATCGCCCGGATGCACGTGGAGGACGCCATCGACGTGGTGATCAACGGCGACGGCAATCAGAATGCCGCCGATAGCTACGAGACGGGCAAGTCCCCCATCGGTGGCACTGCAGGGACGCTGGATTACGATGCCCTGCTGAATTTCTGGGCGGAGTTTGCCCCCTACACCATGAACACCATGCTGGTCAGCGGCGATGTGATGCTGAAGCTGCTCAAGCTTACGGAGTTCCAAAACCCCCTGACGGGGCTGAACTTCCAGGGGACCGGCACGCTGACCACCCCCCTTGGCGCCCAGCTTCTGCGCACCGAGGCCATGCCCGCCGGCAAGATGATCGGTCTGGACAAGAACTATGCGCTGGAGATGGTCACCGGCGGCGAGGTGCTGGTGGAGTACGACAAGCTGATCGACCGCCAGCTGGAGCGGGCGGCGATCACCAGCATCTCCGGCTTTGCCAAGCTCTATCAGGGGGCCTCCAAGGTGCTGAAGATTTGAGCGGGCGCCGCTCCGTGACCCAGCGCAAAATGAGAGCAAGGGGCCGGGGCGGACCGGCAGGCGCCGTCCCGGGCCCGGAGGGGAGAGAGATGAATGGTGGATGAGATCTATACGGTGGCCGCGGCGCTCTGCTCGGTGAAGGAGGGGGAGGAGCCGCTGCTGCGGATGCTGTGCCAGGCGGCGGAGGGAGCCCTTCTGCGGCAGGAGGAGAAGCTGCCGGAGATTTGCCGGGAGTCCTTTCTCTGCGCGGCCGGGTGCATGGCCGCCGCGGACCTGTTGGACAGCCGTACCGGCGGCAGCGGTGTGGAGCGCTTTGCCGCGGGGGATGTGTCGGTGACGCTGCAGGGTACCGACGCGGCGGCCAGCCGGCTGCGCCAGCAGGCCAAGCGGCTGCTGGCCCCCTACTGCGGACAGGACGGCTTTGCCTTTTTGGGGGTGCGCGGATGAGAGAGACGGTTTCATGGATCTTGGAGGCATATGGCCAGACTGTGACGGCGACAGTGGACGGCGAGGAGCAGACATGGCGCGCCTTTGTCCAGCCGGTGCTGCGGGAGCGGTCCGCAGAGGAGCGGGCCTATACGCCCATCGGCGATGTGGATGAACGGCAGTGGCTGTATATCGGTCCGGCGGACCGGCCGCTGGAGCGGGGAGAGCGATTGCAGTGGGGCGGAAAGGCCCTTGTGGTGCGGGAGAGCGCGGTTGTCTACGGCGGCACGGAGGTCATCTACCGCCGGGCGGTGCTGCTGCCGGATAGGGAGGCGGCGGTATGAGCGGTGTGGAAATCGTGCGCCAGGCGGTGGTGCAGTGCCTGCAGGCGGGCGGACTGCGGGCGGAGGCCGCCTACAGCCGGGAGATGGCCGCAGCCTATGAGGAGACGGTCATCGCCGTGGGGGTGCGCAGCTGCGGCACCGCCCCCGCCGGCTTTGACAGCTATTTAGGGGAGCGCTACGATGAGAAGACCGCCTCCTATCAGGAGCAATATGGCCGCCGGGCAGAGCTGACCATCGTTTTGTACGCCTACGCCCCTCGGTCGGTGGGCGCAAAGGGCTGCGGTGAGGCCTTGGAGGCGGCCCACGACCTGTTGACAGCGACAGCGCCCGCCGGGCTTCAGGTGGGGGAGATGGACTGGGGCGAGGCGGGAGTCGATAGAGACACAGGGATGTTTTTGCAGCAGGGCAGCCTGCGCTGCAGCGCCAGCTTTGTAGCGGTGGTGCAGGAGGAGACGGGGCTGCTGCTAAGTTTCAGATTGAAAGGAGTGCCTTTGCTTGAGCACGATCATACATGAGCGGCCAGGGGTGTATTCCTTCTACGACGCCTCCTCGGTGGTGCGCCGGGGCAGCGGCGGAAAGGTAATCGGCGTTGCGGCGCTGGCGACAAAGGGAACCAGCGGCCAGGTGGAGACGGTGACCAGCTATGAGGCGGGGGTGACCGCCTTCGGCACGGACGGCGACACAGCCGGAATGGAGACCATTCTCAAGCTCCTTTTCCGCAACGGAGCGACCACGGTCAAGGCGGTACGCACGGCGGATACCGACCACTATGGCGACGCCTTTGACGCGTTGGCCATGGAGGAGGATGTGCAGGTTGTGGTCTGCGACAGCGCGCTGCTGACGGTGCAGCAGCTGCTGCGGACCAGTCTTGAGGCGGCCTCCGCCGCCCGGCGGGAGCGTATCGGTGTGGTGGGCAGCAGCGGAGAGAGCGTAGCGGAGCTGGTGGAGCGGGCCGAGGAGCTCAACAGTGAGCGGATGGTGCTGGTGGGCGGAGATGTGCTGAGCGAGGACGGCTCCAGCCTTGGCGGCGTCTTCGGCGCCGCGGCGCTGGCCGGGGTGATCGCCGTGTCGAGCGACCCAGCGGTGCCCATCAACGGAGCGGTGCTCCAAGGCCTTGGCGGCGTCGCCCAGCGCTACAGTGACAACGACATTGACCTCTTAGTCCGCGGCGGTGTGACGCCGCTGGAGGCGGTGGGCGGCGAGGTGTCGGCGGTGCGGGGCATCACCACCCGGACAAAAACGGGAGGCGTGGCCGACAGCACTTGGCGGGAGCTGACCACAATTTTAATCGTGGACGACGTGATCCCCACGGTGCGAAACGCCCTGCGCAGCCGTTTCTCCCGAAAAAAGAACTCGGCCCAGACCAGAGGCGCCATCCGCTCCCAGGTAATTGTGGAGCTGGAAAATAAGGCGGCGGCGGAGATCATTGACAGCTATGGGGATGTGACAGTGGAGGTGGACAGCACCGATCCCACCATCTGCGTGGTGGAGTTTAGCTTCGCCGTGGCCCATGGATTGAACCAGATCTATCTGACTGCCCACATTACGGTGTAAGGAGGAGCGAGCATGGCAAGTGTGAAAGGATTTCCCACCAGCCGCGACATCTACCTGGAGCTGGATGGGCGGAAGGTGGCGGTGGTGCAGAGCTACACCGCCAGGGCCTCCAAGGCCAGCCAGATCGTGGAGGCATTCGGCGAGGAGGAGCCGGTGGCCACCATCGGCGGGCAGTGCCAGTACCTTCTGGAGCTGACAAGGCTCTACGCCACCGACGACGCCATCAGCGACGGCATCGACTTCTACGCCATGGCGGATTTCTCCCTTGTGATCTGCAAGCCTGACCGGAAGGTGATCTACAGCGGCTGCAACTGGAGCGCCATCGCTGAGGAGGGCAAGCTGGGGGCCATGGTGGCGGAGAAGGTATCCGTGGTGGCACGCAAGCGCATGGAAGTGCAGGCGTGATGGAGGAGAGAATGATCGAGGTGATCCTCCGCCTGCCGGCTGAGGGGCTGTGGCAGGCGGCGGAGGCCCTCCTCGGCCTTGCCCGGCCCGGCGGCGCAGGCTCCCAAGGGGGAGAGGCGGCGGAAGCGGTACAGTCCGGAGAAAACGGCGCCTTTCGGGAAGAGGTCTTTGAGCGGCTGCGGCAGGCGCAGACAGAGAGAGAAGCCGGGGAGGCCGGGATGCGGCGCCGGGAGGAGCCGCCTTGGCCGGAGCGTATGGAGGTCATCCCTTCAGCGGAGCCGGAGACCACTTTGCCGGTGCGGCGGGCGGCTGGAGAGGTGGGCAGCCGCCTCTCCGCTCCGGAGCCCGCCTCCTATGCGGTGGAGCTGCCGGGGAGCGGTTCTCTCCGGAGAAGCGTGGAGAGCCAAAGGGTGGCTGAGCTCCATGGCGAGCTGCCTACGCCGGCCTCCCTTGCCCAAAGGTGGGAGCGGGACAGCCGCCGGTATGACGGGGGATTTCCCCTATACTGAGAGGAGGAACGTGCATGCGGCTGGAGCCGATGCGGTATAAGACCTACACATGGCCACACAATCCCCGGACCTATTCCATCCGCTTTGAGCGGAAGCTGGCGGTGCATAAGATCCCCTTTGGCCGCTACCATATGCAGGATCTGGGCCTCGGGTGCCGGGTGCTGCGGGGAGAGGGCGAGTTTGCCGGGGAGGGGGCCTACGACGAGTTCAAGGCGCTGGCTACCCTCTTCTATGAGGAGGGGCCCGGCGTGCTGGTCCACCCCGTGTGGCAGACGGCCAGCGCCTATTTCACCGAGCTGGAGCTGGTGCAGGAGCCTCTGCCGGACTATGTGCGCTATCAGTTTGCCTTTCAGGAGAGCTTCCCCGGTGTCCGTACAGGGCTGCGGCGGCTGGGCACGGAGACCGCCCAGACAGCCTCCGCCGCCCAGAGCGCCCACACAGTGGCGCAGGGGGACACCCTCTGGGGCATCGCGGGGCGCTACGGGGTGACGCTGCAGGCTTTGCTGGCTGCAAATCCCGGCATCAAGAATCCCAACCTGATCCAGGTGGGCCAGCAGGTGGTGATTCCCCGATGACCGTTCGGTTGTTGACATGGGACGGGAGAAGCTATGAGCTGCCTGTTACCCTGAGCTGGCGGATTCTGCGCACGGGATCGGTCCCCTGCGACGAACTGGAGGCCACCTGCCTCTACGACGGAAAACTGCCGGAGGTGCTGCCCCAGGCCAACCGCTTTGCGGCCTATGAGGGGGAGCAGGCAGTTTTAATAGGAGTAGTGGACGACTATGCGGTCTCAGCTGGGGAAGAAGGCCTTCTTCTCCACGTCAGCGGTCGGGGGATGGCGGCGCTGCTCTTAGACAACGAGGCGGAGGCGGCCGTCTACCAGCGGGCCACCCTTGAGGAGATCCTGCGGTGCCATGTGGCCCCCTATGGGATCAACTGCAGGAGGACGGAGCATCCTGTCGGGACGGCGGCCTATCAGGTGCGCAGCGGCAGCAGCCAGTGGAACGCGGTGAGCGCCTTTACCCGCCTTGCCGGCGGCTTTACTCCCTATATGACGGCGCTGGGGGAGCTGGTGGCGGCGCCCATGGCTGGCAGCGGGCAGACATTTGATGTCGAAGGGGGAGAGGTGCTCAGCTGCACCCTGCGGGAGAAGCGGTATGGTGTGCTCTCGGAGGTGCTGGTGAAGGACAAAACTACGGGGCTGAGCAGGCGGGTAGTCAACGAGGCGTTTGCCAATCGCGGCGGGTGCCGCCGGCAGGTGTTGTATATGCCGGGGCGGAGCACCAGCGAGAGCATGCGCTATACCGGAGAGTACCAGATCCAGCAGTCCCAGGCCGGCACACGGCAGGTGGAGCTCCGGCTTCCCGGCGCCTTTCGGAGTGAGCCGGGGGACGTGATCCAGCTGACCTATCCTCCTTTGGAGCTGCAAGGGACCTATGACGTGGTGGAAGCGGAGAGCGCCGGGGATGCCTCCGGCACAGTAACCACGGTTGTGATGGAGGAGAGAAAATAGACATGTGGATTGGAGAGCGACTGGCACAAGCGGCCCAGCAGAACTATGAGGAGAGCGCCGGCGCAGAAATGGGCGTGACCACCATTGGCGGGGACAGCGCGGCGGTGATGACCCAAGGGGAGGAGCGAAACCTCCCCATCTACGGACCGGGGGGATTGCTCTGGCTTCCCAAGGCGGGGGACACTGTTCTGGTGATTAAGGGGGGCAGCGGCCGGAGCGAGGGCTGTGTGGCGGCCGCCGCGCCGATGCGCTCCGCCGCCGGCATGTCGCCGGGGGAGATCTGCCTCTTCAGCGACGGTGCGTCCATTGTGCTGCACAACAACGGGCGCATTGACTTGAATGGACAGGTCTATATCAACGGCGTCGCCTATGAATCCGGCACAGGCGAGAGCATATAGGAGGGGCGGTATGGAGCTATGGATGCAAGCGGGTGACTATGTCAGCGACGGCAGCGGCGGATTCGTGTGCCTTGAGGGGGCGGAGGCCCTGCTCCAGCGGGTGCTGTTCCGGCTGTGCGCCAGACGGGGGAGCTTTCCGCTGCTACCGGAGCTGGGGAGCAATCTCTATCAGCTGGGCAAAGAAAACAGTACAAGGCGGCTCTCCGCGGCCCGGCAGTATGTGGCTGAGGCGCTGACGGAGGAGGCCGTGACGGTGGAGTCCGTGGCCCTGCAGCCGGCGGAGGCGGGCAGAATCGCCGTGGAGGTGGAGCTGTCCTATGAGGGGGAACAGCTGCAGGTGCTGCTGATGGTTTGAGGAGAAAAATATGAAAACAGTGGATGAAATCTATCAGGAGATGCTGGAGGTGTTTGCCCAGCGGTCCGGCTATCTCCCCAATGACGCCTGTGACCTCTCCGTGCGGCTGTACGCTATGGCGGCTCAGGTGCAGGCCCTCTACGCCCAAGCGGACTGGGTCATGGCCCAGAGCTTTCCCCAGACGGCGGAGGGGCTCTATTTAGACTATCACGGGGAGACCCGGGGGCTGGTGCGCAGCGCCGCCACTCCGGCGGAGGGGAAGCTGCGTTTCTATGTGAATGAGGCGGTGGAGCAGGATCTGGAGATCCCCAGCGGGACCGTCTGCATGACCGCCGGCGGTATCCGGTATGCCACTACAGAGGCAGCGGTGCTCTCCGCCGGAACGCTGCAGGTGGACGTGTCGGCACAGGCGGCGGAGCCGGGCAGCGGGGGCAATATGGGAGCGGGGCTGATTGTCTCGATGGCGGTGCCGCCGGCGGGAATTGCCCGGTGCAGCAACCCGGAGGCCTTTACCGGCGGAATGGATGAGGAGAGCGACGAGTCCCTGCGGGAACGGATCCTCGACAGCTACCGCCGCCTGCCCAACGGGGCCAATGCCGCCTTTTATGAGCAGGAGGCCATGGCCTTCCCCGGCGTGGTGGCCGCTGCGGCGGTGGGGCGGGCCAGAGGGGTGGGCACGGTGGACATCTATATAGCCACCGCCGCCGGCGTACCGGATGAGGAGCTGGTGGAGGAAATCGAGGACTATCTGCAGGAGAAGCGGGAGATTGCCGTGGATCTGCAGGTTTTAGCTCCCCAGACGCAGCAGGTAAACATCACCCTGTCCCTGACGGCGGCGGAAGGGTATGAGGCTGCGCAGGCCGCCGCAGAGGCGGAGGCGGCGCTGGAGGCCTACTTTACCGGCCGCCTCCTTGGAAAGGGCGTTACCTTAGCGGCGCTGGGCGATGTGATCTACCACTTGGACAGCGTGGCCAACTACGCCTTTACAGCCCCAGCGGCGGATGTGGCGGCGGAGGTGGGCAAGCTGCCGGTGCTGGGGACAGCGCAGATCGGAGGGGCATAAGATATGGGATACGGCGACTATCTGCGCGCCCTGCTGCGCCCTCTCGGCGTCTATGAGCTCGCTGAGGGCAGCTACAGCGGCAGCGAGCTGGACGCGGCGGGGACGGCGCTGGACAGCTGTGCCGGGCGTTTGGATTGGACGGAGCGGGAGGCCCTGATTGCCACAGCGGAGGAGGATGGGCTGGCGCGGCGGGAGAGCTTATTTGCCCGCCGTCCGGTGGATTACGGCGTGGCGCTGCGCCGCGAAGCCCTCCTCTCTCTGCTGCAGGTCAGCGGCGACAGCTTTACCCTGGCGGATATCAACCGGACCATCCGCGGCTGCGGTATTCTGGCGGAGGCCCATGAGACGGAGGAATACGGGCACATTCGGGTCACCTTTCCCGATGTGGCGGGGATTCCGGAGGGATTCGAACAGATCGAAAAAATTATATTGGATCTGATTCCATGCCATCTGGAGACGGAATTCTACTTCCGCTATATTACTTGGGCGGAGTGTGAGGAGCGGCAGCTCACGTGGGCCGTTGTCCATGCGATGGAGTACACATGGCACACCTTCGAGCTGGCAGTGTGACATGGCGGATAACACAGAGCCGAGGCCCGGGAGGAACCAGTCAACTGCCTCCATCGCAGTGCCCGACTCTATGAAAACTGCACGCCATACAGCATGCTGCCAGAACAGAGCTGAAACATGCATAATTAGATAAAAAAATAACCATGATGCAGCGATGCCGCCGAAAAAATCGGCGGCATCGTTTTTCTAAAAATAGCGGCGTTAAGAATTTGTTAAAAAGAACATGGAGAAGTGCGAATTTATTGGGCAGATCTACAAAATATGGAACAATGGGAGAAAAAGCCTTGCATCTGGTCAAAAAAGTAATATAATGGCCGCAGTTCAGCGGGGTGCCCCGCTGAGTTTTCCCTGTAGTGAACACAGGGAAAACTCACCTGTTGTGTTGTCAGATTTATTTTGGATATTTGTTGAGGGAGGGAAACTATGATTAGTTTTTTGTTTTGCCTGGCGTTTTTGATTGTAGGGTACCTGCTGTATGGCCGGTATGTCACCAAGGTGTTCGGCCCGGATGACCGGGCGACTCCTGCCGTTGCCGTCAACGACGGAGTGGACTATATCCCAATGCCCACATGGAAGGTGTTTTTGATCCAGCTTTTGAATATCGCCGGTACCGGCCCGATCTTCGGCGCCCTCTCCGGCGCGCTGTTCGGACCGGTGGCCTATCTGTGGATTATCCTCGGAAACATCTTTGCCGGCGCTGTCCATGACTATATGTGCGGTATGCTGTCCATGCGCAACAATGGCGCCAGCGTCTCCGAGCTGACAGGAAAATATCTGGGCAACGGCATGAAAAATGTAATGCGCGTCTTTTCCGTAGTGCTGCTGGTGATGTGCGGCGTGGTGTTTACCACAGGCCCCGCCGACCTGCTGGCCATTCTGACCCCTGATGTGCTGGACGCCACCTTCTGGCTGTGGGTAGTGATGATCTATTATTTCATCGCTACTTTCGTCCCCATTGATAAGGTGATCGGCCGCCTCTATCCCCTTTTTGGTGTGTGCCTGATCATTATGGCAGTGGGCGTAGGCGGCTCCATGATGTTTTCCGGTAAGTTCGAGATGCCGGAGCTGTGGAGCAACTTCACCAATATGCATGCCAGCGGTACACCGATTTGGCCCTTTATGTTCATCACCATTGCCTGCGGCGCCATCTCCGGCTTCCATGCCACCCAAAGCCCCATGATGGCCCGTTGCTGCAAGAGCGAAAAGGTGGGCCAGCGGGTGTTCTATGGCGCCATGGTGGCCGAGGGCGTGATCGCCATGGTGTGGTGTGCCGCCGGTGTCACCTGCTACGAGAGCAGCCAAGCCCTCCTGGAGGCCGGCGGCGGCTGCAGTGCTGTGGTCTATGCGGTCTGCCAGTCCACCATGGGCCGTGTGGGCAGCGTTTTGGCCCTTCTCGGCGTGATTGTCTGTCCCATCTCCTCCGGTGACACTGCCTACCGCAGCGCCCGCCTGACCTTAGCAGATTGGTTCCAGATTGACCAGAAGAACTGGAAGAAGCGCCTTGCTCTCACTGCACCGCTGCTGATTGTGGGTGCGCTGATCTGCCAGATTGACTACAGTATCGTCTGGCGCTACTTCTCTTGGTCCAACCAGACCTTGGCAATGATTACTCTGTGGGCCGCAGCCACCTATCTGGCTCAGCAGAAGAAAAACTACTGGCTCTGTGCCGTTCCCGCCACCTTTATGTCCGCGGTGTCTGCTACCTATTTTGTAGCGGCGCCTGAGTGCTTGGGACTGCTGTGGTCCTCCATGAATATTACCATGGCTACCTACTATCCCATCGCTGTGGGGGCGGGTATCGCTGTGGCAGTGCTGTTCCTTGGCATCTATCTGACCACCACCGCCAAGTACCGCCGGGCCACGCTGGCGTAATAGGTCAATATGAAAAAATCCTGTTCCGTTAAAACGGAACAGGATTTTTTTCGTTTTTGGATCGTATCCTGAAGAGAAGTAAGAAGAGGGCGTGGCTGTCAGTTCAGCGTGTTCCGGTGGAGCGCGAAGAGTTCGGCGATCCGCCGGGCGGTAAGAGGGTGGCGCGTCAGTTCCGGGTCCTCCCGCAGCAGGGCCTCCGCCGCCTCCTGCGCCTCCTTCAGCAGCGCTATGTCGCAGCTGAGGTCCGCGATCTTCAATGCGGGCAGGCCGTGCTGGCGCTGGCCGAAGAAGTCCCCCGGTCCCCGCAGGCGCAGATCCTCCTCGGCAATGCGGAAGCCGTCGTTGGTCTTGGTCATCACCCGCAGACGTTTCCGGGTCTCCTCGCTCCGGTTGTCCGAGATCAGGATACAGTAGGACTTGTGCGGTCCCCGGCCCACCCGCCCCCGGAGCTGGTGGAGCTGGCTGAGGCCAAAGCGCTCCGCGTTTTCCACCACGATGACGGCGGCGTTGGGCACGTCCACCCCCACCTCCACCACCGTGGTGGAGACTAAGAGGTTGGTCTCCCCGGCGGCAAAGGAGGCCATCACCGCCTCCTTCTCCTTCGGCTTCATCTTGCCGTGGACAAAGGCGATCCGCCGCTGGGGGAATACCTCCTCCTGCAGGTGCTTGGCGTAGGCCGTCACCGCCTTGCGGTCGTCGGGAAATGCGTCGTTCTCCTCCACTAAGGGGCAGATCATGTAGACCTGCCGCCCCGCCTCCATGTGCTTGTCCAAGAAGGCATAGATCCGCTGGCGGTAGTCCGAGGTGACGGCAAAGGTGTCCACCCTCTGCCGCCCGGGGGGCAGCTCGTCGATGATGGACACGTCCAAATCCCCGTAGATCATCAGGGAGAGGGTCCGGGGGATGGGGGTGGCGGACATGACCAACAAATGGGGGTTCTCCCCCTTGGCTGACAGGGCCGAGCGCTGGTTCACGCCGAAGCGGTGCTGCTCGTCGGTGACCACCAGCCCCAAGTTGGCGTAGGCGACATCATCGCTGATCAGGGCATGGGTGCCGATGGCCAGCTGAATCTCCCCGGCGGACAGCTGGGTGAGAATGCTGCGGCGGGTCTTGGCAGCGAGGGAGCCGGTGAGCAGGGCGCACCGGATGCCCAACTCCTCAAACAGGGGGGACAGGCTGCGGTAGTGCTGTTCAGCTAAGATCTCCGTGGGGGCCATCAGCGCCGCCTGCAGGCCGTTTCGGGCGGCGAGGTAGATGGCGGCGGCGGCCACCATGGTCTTGCCGGAGCCTACATCTCCCTGTACCAGCCGGTTCATGGGGTGGCCGGAGGCCATGTCGGCGGAAATTTCCCCAATGGCCCGGCGCTGGGCCCCTGTCAGGGAGAAGGACAGCTTCCCATAGAAGGCCTCCATATCCGTCCCGGTACAGGGGGGAACCGCCACCTCCGTGCGCTGGCTGCGAAGGGTCTTCAGGCCGATGGCCAGGAGGAACAGCTCCTCAAATACCAGCCGCCGCCGGGCGATGGACAGCGCCTCATCGCTGGCGGGAAAGTGGATCTGATCATAGGCGTAGGAGATGTGGCAGAGCCGGTGGGCCTGCCGGATCTCCTCGGGGAGGGGGTCCTCCAGCTGCTCCCGGCAGGCCTCCAGCCCCTGCTGGATGGCTTTGATCAGCAGCGTTTGGGTGACGCCGGCGGTGAGGGGGTAGATGGGGACGATCCGGCCGGTGAGCGCCCGCTGTCCCTCCCGCTCCACAAGAGGGTTGACCATCTGCCTGCGCCGGGCGGTGCCCTCCACCTTGCCGTAGAAGGTGTAGGTCTCCCCGGCGCGGAGGCTGTCCTTCCTATAGATCTGATTGAAAAAGGTGATGTCAAGGGTGCCGGTATTGTCCACCGCCCGTAGCTTCACCAGCTCCAGCCCCTTGCGGACCCGGCTGTGGGTGGGCGGGGCGGCCACCATGGCTTCCACGCAGGCGCTCTCCCCCTCCTGCAGCTCCCGGATGGCTTTGCGCTCCCGGCGGTCCTCATAGGAGCGGGGAAAGTAGGAGATCAGGTCCCGCAGCGTGGCAATATGCAGTTTTCCAAGGGCCTTCGCCCGCTGCTCACCGATACCCTTGATGTAGCGGACATCGGTCTGCAGATCGGCCATGGCGCACACCTCCTCTCCTGTTTGCTTGACAACAGTATACCATAGCCCCGGACAAAAGAAAACACCCCGCCGGAGGGCGGGGCGGGCAATATAGCGAAATTCAGAGGGCTGTGTTGACATAGTCCACAAACCGGTAGGAGAGGCCGCCGTCTGAGGCGGGGGGCTCGGCCCGGAGGAGCCGCCAGTTTGCCATGTCGCTGAGCCGGGGGAAGAACACGTCGCACGCCGGGGCGGCGTCCACATGGGTGAGGCAGCACATGCGGCAGTAGGGCACCAGGGCGGCGTAGATCTCCCCGCCGCCGATGACCCACACGTGGTCCGGATCGTCCCCGGCGGTCAGGGACAAGGCCTCCTCCACCGAGTGGGCTGCCTCCACCCCCTCACGGACAAAGGCGGGGTTTCGAGTGATGACGATGTTGCGCCGCTTGGGCAGGGGCTTTCCCCCGGGCATGGACTCCAAGGTCTTGCGGCCCATGATGACGGTGCCGCCGCTGGTAAGGGCGCGAAAGCGCTTCATATCCTCTGAAATGTGGAACAGCAGGTCGTTTCCCAGACCGATGCCCCAGTTGGCGCTGACCGCTGCAATCGCATTCATCAGACCGCCACCTCGATTTTCTCGTCAAAGGGCCAGGGATCGTAGCCCTCCAGCTTGAAGTCGTCCACGGTGAAGTCGTAGAAGTTCTTCACCTCCGGGTTGATCCACAGCTTAGGCGCCGGCCGGGGCTGGCGCTCCAACAGCTTCTCCACCAGGGGAACGTGCCGGTCGTAGATGTGGCAGTCGGCGATGACGTGGACCAGCTCCCCGGCTTTTAGGCCGCTGACCTGGGCCATCATGTGGACCAGAACGGCATACTGGCACACGTTCCAGTTGCTGGCGGTGAGCATGTCCTGGCTGCGCTGGTTCAAAATGGCGTTGAGGGTGTCGCCGGTGACGTTGAAGGTCATGGAGTAGGCGCAGGGATAGAGGCCCATCTCGCTGAGGTCGTGGTGGTTAAAGAGGTTGGTGAGCATCCGGCGGCTGGCGGGGTTCTCCTTTAAGTCCTTCAGCACCCGGTCCACCTGGTCGAACCAGCCGTCGCTGTACTTGTGCTTGACCCCCAGCTGATAGCCGTAGGCCTTGCCGATGGTGCCGTTTTCGTCGGCCCAGGCGTCCCACACGTGGCTGTGGAGTGCATGGATGTCGTTGGACTTCTGCTGCCAGATCCACAGCAGCTCGTCAATGCAGGACTTAAGGTAGGTCCGGCGCAAGGTCATGATAGGGAACTCCTTTTGCAGGTCATAGCGGTTGACCACACCGAATTTCTTCACCGTGTGGGCTGGCGTCCCATCCTCCCACCGGGGGCGCACCTCGAGAGCGGTGTCCCAGAAGCCGTTGTCCAAAATATCCCGGCAGACCGACATGAATACCTGATCCGCGTAGCTCATGCTGTGAACCTCCTGCTGTATGATGAATCATAGAGACAGTCTACCACAGATTTTGCCGGATGGAAAGAAATTTTGTCGGCGGAGGGGGAAATTTATCGGATCTGCCGAGAAACGCCGTCAAACCGCTTTAACAGACAGTATGCCCCCTTGCGGCGGCAAGAAACGCATGGTATACTAAAAAAAGGCAAAGTAATCTTGCAAAAAGTGGAGGAGGATATATGCGCAATTACGCCGACAGTGAATCGGATAAGCGGGGCTATCTCCATGAGAGGTTTCACTTTTTCCATCTCCGGGACAGCCGGGCCCAGGAGATGGATTTCCACTACCACGAGTTTGACAAGCTGGTCTTTCTGCTGGGAGGAAAGGTTACCTATATTGTGGAGGGCAAGAGCTACTTCCTTAAGCCCTACGACATCCTCTTGGTGGGCCGCAGCATGATCCACAAGCCCACCATTGATCCCTCCGCCCCCTATGAGCGGATGATTTTGTGGCTGGACAGTGACTATCTGGCCTCCTGCGGCGGCTCCTGCGACCTCAGTACTTGCTTTCGCCTGACGGAGGAGCGCGGGTTTCACCTCTGCCGCCCCCATGGAGAGGACCGGCTGCGCTACCGTGGCCTCTTTGAGCGGCTGGGGGAGGCGCTGGATTCTGAGGAGTTCGGCGGTGAACTGCTGGCGGACACCTGTCTTCTGCAGCTGCTGATCGCCTTGAACCGGGATGTGCTCAAGCAGACGGAGCCTCTGGAGGAGGCGGCCTACCGCTTCGATCCCAAGATGGAGGAGATTACCCGCTACATCGGGGAGCACCTGACGGAGAATCTGTCCATCGACCACCTGTCCAGGGCCTTCTACCTCAGCCGCTACTACCTGATGCACCGCTTTAAGGAGGTCTACGGCATCACCGTCCACCAGTATATCCGGCAGAAGCGGCTCCTCCGGGCGGCGGAGGAGATCCGGCGGGGGACGCCGGTGCTCAAGGCGGCCATGGAGGCGGGCTTCAACGACTACTCCGCCTTTCTGCGGGCATTTCAGGGAGCATATGGGAAAAGTCCCAGAGAATGGAAATAGAACACATGGAGGGGCATGCGGTCCACCGCCTTTCTTTTTGGCAAAGAGTCGGTATAGATATTTGTATACAACAGGCCTCAGGCGGCGCCGGCAGGGTGGGAAAAGCAAATAGAAGGGACCTCAAAAGTTTTCGGATTTTGCCAAAATTCTCCTTTTCTATCACATTTTTTCATACCATGCAAAGATGTAATTGACGAATATAACAAAAAATACAGAGAACACAGAGAATCAAATTAGTAAAAATATAAAAAAATGACTGGTTTTTTCTGTAAAATTGCCGTGGCTTTTGTCGACCCCTTTTTCTTGACGGTCTTTGGGGGAGAATAGTATAATTAGGACAACATAACTATATGAAAAGTGTACAAGAGGAGGAAATGGACATTCCCCTCTGTGCATGAGATTGTTGGAGGAACATATGAGCCAGCGAAAAGTGGATCAGCTTGGCACGTACCTGTTTCATGAGGGAACGACTATCGCTGCCTACGAGTATATGGGCGCCCATCCGGCTGCGGAGGACGGGCGTGAGGGATATGTATTTCGGGTCTGGGCGCCCCACGCCCGGTCTGTCTCCGTGGTGGGAGAATTTAATGAGTGGGACCGGTCCCAAACCCCTATGGAAAAAATCGATCAGAGCATCTGGGAGGTGTTTATTCCCGGACTGCAGCGCTATGACGTCTATAAATTCTCCATTGAGGGGCCGGACGGCGTCCTGCGGATGAAGGCGGATCCCTATGCCTTCCACTTTGAGACGCGGCCTGGCACTGGCAGCAAGCTCTATGACATCCGGGGTTACCAGTGGGGGGATGGGCAGTGGCAGAGCTTCTGCCGGGCCAATCCCATCTACGGCCGGCCCCTGAATATTTACGAGGTGCACCTTGGCTCCTGGCGGAAGCGGGAGAACGGAGACTTCATCGACTACCGGGACTTAGCCCGGCAGCTGGCCGCCTATGTGAAGGACATGGGCTTCAACTTCATCGAGCTGCTGCCTATTACGGAGCATCCCCTGGATGACTCCTGGGGCTACCAGTGCACCGGCTACTACGCCCCCACCTCCCGCTTTGGTACGCCGGAGGACTTTATGTACTTTGTGGACCACCTCCACCAAAATGGCGTCGGCATTATCCTTGACTGGGTGCCGGCCCACTTCTGCAAGGACGAGCACGGCCTGTACGAGTTTGACGGCGAGTGCTGCTACGAGTATGCCGACCCCATGCGCCAGGAGCACAAGGACTGGGGCACCCGGGTCTTTGACTACGCCCGGCCGGAGGTGCGCTCCTTCCTCCTCTCCTCGGCGGCCTTCTGGCTCAAGGAGTACCACATCGACGGCATCCGGGTGGACGCCGTGGCCTCTATGCTCTATTTGGATTACTCCCGCCAGCAGGGGGAGTGGCAGCCTAACAAGTACGGCGGCAAGGAGCACCTGGAGGCCATCGACTTCCTGCGGGATCTGAACAAGACCGCCTTCTCCGTCAACCCCGGCGTACTGATGGTGGCCGAGGAGTCCACCGCCTGGCCCATGGTGACCAAGCCCGCCGACATCGGAGGCTTAGGCTTCAACCTGAAGTGGAACATGGGCTGGATGAACGACATGTGCCACTATTTGAAGATGGACCCGTGGTTCCGCCAGTACAACCACAAGGACATCACCTTCTCCATGATGTACGCCTTCTCGGAGAACTATGTGCTCCCCATCTCCCACGACGAGGTGGTGCACATGAAGGGCTCCGTCTTCGGCAAAATGCCCGGGGACCGCGCCCAGAAGTTCGCCGGGGTAAGGAGCTTTTACGCCTATATGCTCGCCCACCCGGGGAAGAAGCTGAGCTTTATGGGGGTGGAGCTGGGTACCGAGGCGGAGTGGGCCTTCAATAAGGAGCTGGACTGGCAGCTGCTGGCCCAGCCCGACAATCGGCAGCTCTTCGACTATATCCGGGACATTAACCACTTCTATTTGGAGCAGTCCCCTCTATGGGAGGTGGACTTCGACTGGACAGGCTTCGAGTGGCTGGTCAGCGACGACAACAGCAACAACGTGGTGGTGTTTCTCCGTCGGGATCAGGCGGGGAAGACTCTGGTCTGCGCGGTGAACTTCTCCCCCAACACCTATGAGAACTACCGCTTCGGCTGCCCGCCCTTCCGGGAGCTTCAGGAGGTGTTCAGCAGCGACGAGGCGCGCTATGGCGGCACAGGCGTGAAAAACGGCGCGGTAAAGGTGGAGTGGAAGGACTCCCACGGCAGGGAGAGCTCCGCCGCCATCCGCATTCCGCCCATGGGCGCGGTATTCTTTGAGGGGACAGGCAAGCTGCGGGCCAAGCCCAAGCCCCGGAGCGCCGGGAAAAAGACGGCAGCGGCGAAGAAGAGCGCCCCGAAAAAGGGCGCCGCGGGGATGGCAAAGGGGAAAGAGGCCGCTCCAAGGACTGCCAAGAAGACAACCAAAGGAACCACTGACGGCGCGCCGGGCGCCGAGAATACCAAGAAGAAGAGAGGCACGAGTAAATGAAGAAGGAATGTATCGCCATGCTGCTGGCCGGCGGACAGGGGAGCCGCCTGTATGTGCTGACCAGGAACGTGGCAAAACCGGCTGTCCCCTATGGCGGAAAGTACCGCATCATCGATTTTCCCCTCTCCAACTGTACCAACGCCGGCATCGACACCGTGGGGGTGCTGACACAGTACAAGCCCTTGGAGCTCAACAGCTACATCGGCTCAGGCCAGCCCTGGGACTTAGACCGGGCCAACGGCGGCGTGCACATTTTGCCCCCCTACATGGTGGAGGGGGAGAAGGGCAGCTGGTATAAGGGCACGGCCAACGCCATCTACCAGAACATGGGCTTTGTGGACCTCTATGACCCGGAGTATGTGGTCATTCTCTCCGGCGACCACATCTATAAGATGAACTACATGAAGATGGTGGCCGCCCACAAGGCCGCCGGCGCCGCCTGCACCATCTCGGTGATCGAGGTGCCTTGGACCGAGGCCTCCCGCTTCGGCATTATGAGCGTGGACGAGGAGAACAACATCGTGGCCTTTGAGGAGAAGCCCAAGGAGCCCAAGAGCAACCTCGCCTCCATGGGCATCTATGTGTTCACGTGGAAGAAGCTGCGCCAGTACCTGATCGACGACGAGGCGGACCCCAAGTCCTCCAACGACTTCGGCAAAAATATCATCCCCACCATGCTTGCCGCCGGGGAGAAGATGCTGGCCTACCGGTTCGAGGGCTACTGGAAGGACGTGGGCACCTTAGAGAGCCTGTGGGACGCCAATATGGACATGCTATCCCGGAGCGACTTGGACCTGCTGGACGACAGCTGGCCCGTCTACGCCCGCATCCCCAACCAGCCCCCCGCCTTCTTAGGCAAAAACGCCCGGGTGGAGCACAGCGTGGTGACCCAGGGCTGCGATGTGGAGGGCTCAGTTTTCAACAGCGTCCTCTCCGACTCCGTGGTGGTGGAGGAAGGCGCCCGGGTGAGCTACTCGGTGCTGATGCCCGGCGCCGTGGTGGAGCGGGGCGCCACGGTGGAGTACGCCATCCTTGGCGAGGGAGTCCGCGTGGGGGCCGGCGCCCGTGTGGGGGCGAGCCCCATGGACTATGATCCGGACCGCTGGGGGATCGCCGTGCTGGGCCCCTCCACGGTGATTGCCGCCGGGGAAGTGGTGGCCCCCAAGACTATGCTGGACAGCAACCATGAGGAGGTGTCCCGATGAACGGGTTACATGGAGTGATTTTTGCCTATGGCAAGCATGTGGGGCTGCGGGAGCTCTCGGAGAACCGCACCCCGGCCTCTGTCCCCTTCGGCGGGCGCTATCGGATGATCGACTTTGTTCTGAGCAACATGGTCAACGCCGGGGTTCGGGACGTGGGCGTCATCATCCACGGAAATTACCAGAGCCTTCTGGACCACGTGGGCACAGGCAAGGAATGGGACCTCAGCCGCATGCACGGCGGACTGCGGCTGCTGCCGCCCTTCGCCATGGTGCGGGAGCGGGGCAGCGGCACCTTCCGGGGTAAGATGGAGGCGCTGAGCAGTGTGCAGAGCTACTTAGAGCGCATCCGGCAGGATCACGTGGTCCTGGCCGACAGCGACACGATCATCAACCTTCCCCTCCAGCAGGTCTACGCCGATCACCTCTCCTCCGGCGCGGATATCACCGCCGTGTGCGCCGCCAAGGGGCAGGGGGATCTGGAAGGGGCCACCTCCTTTGTTTTAGGGGAGGGCGGCTGGGTGCAGGATACCCTCTACAACGCCAAGGACTGCGCGGGCCTGCGCTCTCTCGATATCTTTATCCTGTCAAGGGACCTGCTTCTGGAGCTGGTGGAGGAGTGCCGCCGGAAGGACCACTATAGCTTCCGCAACGCCGTCCTCCAGAATATGTCCGGCCGTTTGAAGATCCGGGGCTATGTCTGGGAGGGCTACGCCGCTCAGATCCGCACCCTCTCGGAGTACTATGACCGCAGCATGGAGCTCCTAAATCCCGCTATCCGCCGGGCGCTGTTCCCTGCGGACCGGCCCATCTACACCAAGGAGATGAACCTCTCCACCACCTATTTGGACCCCGACGGGGCCTGTGTCAATTCCTTGGTGGCCGACGGGTGCACGGTGGAGGGGACCGTGGAGAACTCCATCCTCTTCAGGGGCGTGTCGGTGGCCAAGGGAGCCGTGGTGAAAAACTGCATCCTCATGCAGAACACCAGCGTGGGGAAGGGCGCGTCCCTCAGCAACGTGATCGCCGATAAGAACGTGCAGATCACCGACGGCTGTACCTTAGTGGGGAATGAGCGGTATCCCATCGCGATTGCGAAAAATGCGAAAATTTAACTGTTTTTAACCATAAAAGTGTAGTATGCCCAAAGAGCGGCAGAATTTGGAGACAAAATCTGTCCAACTTTGGCATTGAGATTCCCCATGGGGGACGATATGATGGAGGGGTAAGAGGGGCGCGCGTTTCCCGTCATACCCCACCGGCGGAGGAACTCTCCGCACAGGAAGGAGGCAAAAGCTGTGAGAATCCTGTTTGCGGCGTCTGAGGCGGTACCCTTTTGCAAAACCGGCGGACTGGCCGATGTGGCCGGCAGCCTGCCCCAGGCTCTGGCCAAGACCGGCGACGAGGTAGCGGTGGTACTGCCCCTCTACCAGACGGTGGCGGAGCGGTGGAAGGAGCAGATGGAGTTTGTCTGCCACATCGATGTGCCCCTCGGCTGGAGGAGGATCTATGCGGGGCTGTTCCGCATGGAGCGGCAGGGCGTTACTTGGTTTTTCGTGGACAACGAGCAGTATTTCAAACGGGACGGACTCTATGGCCACTATGACGACGGGGAGCGCTTTGGCTTCTTCTCTCGGGCTGTGGTGTCCCTGCTGCCCAGTATGGGGGCGCTGCCCGACGTGATCCACTGCAACGACTGGCAGACCGCCCTGATCCCCATTTACCTGAAGGACGAGTACGACCGCTGGCCGGAGATCCGCGGCATCAAGACGGTGTTCACCGTGCATAATATAGAGTATCAGGGCCGCTACGGCAAGGAGACTTTGGAGGACCTGTTCGGCCTGGACCCGGGCTGGATGACCGACGGCACGCTGGACTTTGCCGGGGATGTGAACCTCCTCAAGGGCGCGCTGATGGTCAGCGACGCCATCACCGCTGTCAGCCCCACCTATGCCCAGGAGCTCCGGGACCCCTACTACGCCCACGGGCTGGAGGGGGCGCTGAATCTGAACGCATGGAAGCTCCACGGGGTGCTCAACGGCATTGATATGGAGCGCTACAACCCTGCCACCGACCCGAAGCTGCACAGCCACTTCAGCGTCAAGCGCATGGAGGGTAAGGGACGGTGCAAGGAGGAGCTGCAGCAGCGGCTGCATTTGAACGTGGAGGCGGATACGCCCATCATCGCCATTGTCAGCCGCCTGGTGAGCCACAAGGGGCTGGATCTGGTGTGCAGCGCCTTTGACGAGATCATGGGGCTCCACTGCCAGTTTGTGGTGCTGGGCTCAGGCGACGCGAGCTATGAGGAGTTCTTTGAGAGCAAGCTGGGGTGGCTGCCCGGGCGGATGGCCCTCTACCGGGGCTATAACGAGGATTTAGCCACCGCTATCTACGCCGGCGCCGATCTGCTGCTGATGCCCTCCAAGAGCGAGCCCTGCGGTTTGGCCCAGATGATCGCTATGCGCTACGGCACGGTGCCCATCGTCCGGGAGACCGGCGGGCTTAAGGACACGGTTCACCCCTATGAGGCATGGTGCGGCGCGGGCAACGGCTTTACCTTTGCCAACTACAACGCCGGGGATATGGTCTACGTGATCCGCCAGGCGGTGGATCTCTACCACAACAACCGCGACGCGTTTAAGCTGCTGCAGTACCACGGGATGACGGAGGACTTCAGCTGGGACAAGAGCGCGGGGGAATACAACCGGATTTATCAGATGATCCGCTCCTGAGGCGCGGCAGCGCCGGCCGAGGGACGGCGGTATAACGAAAACAGGGGGGTACGAGGCAATACCCCCCTGTTTTTGGGTAACGGGCGGAACACACCGGGGCGTCCGCCTTTCGGCGCTTAGAGTACGTTATGGGCGGCGCGGGAGCGCTTCGCCGTGGAATAGAAGGCGGCGTATATCCCTGTCCACAGGGGCTGCGGCTGGGGATATGCTCCGTTTAAGACAATGAGAAAGAAGGGAAGCAAATGGAGAATTTTACCAGAGAGAGTATGCGGAAGGCCATCAGCGATAAGCTGCGGCTGAATTTTGGATGTACGGTGGAGGAGGCCACGGAGGCCAATGTGATGAAGGCCTGCGCTATGGTGCTGCGGGAGGTCATGGCGGACCGGGCCATCGATACCCGCAAAGCCACCCGCAGAGAGCGCAAGCGGAAGGTCCACTACATGTCCCTGGAATTTTTGATGGGGCGCAGCCTGATGAAAAACGCCTACAACCTGGGCGTGGTGGAGATTCTCAGGGGCGCCCTTGAGGACATGGGCTTTGATCCCAACGATATCTTTGAGATGGAGCCCGACGCGGGCCTCGGCAACGGTGGTTTGGGCCGCCTCGCCGCCTGCTACTTGGACAGCCTGACCACTCTGGAGATCCCGGCGGCGGGCTACTCCATCTGCTATGAGCTGGGCATCTTCCGGCAGAAGATTGTGGACGGCCAGCAGGTGGAGCTGCCGGACGACTGGAAGGGTATGGGCGACGCATGGCTGGTGCCCAAGCCCGAGGAGATGGAGGAGGTCCACTTCGGCGGTACCCTCCGGGAGTTCTGGGATGACAACCACCTCCATGTGGTGAACGAGGGCTACACCCGGGTGCTGGCGGTGCCCTGCGATATGGAAATCGCCGGATACGGCACCAAGCACACCAACTTCCTCCGGCTCTGGGACGCCAAGAGCCCCAAGCCCATTGATATGAGCCTCTTCCAGAAGGGGGACTACCTCCAGGCCAGCGAGGAGGCTGCCATGGCGGAGGTCATCGCCAAGGTCCTCTACCCCGAGGACAACCACTACGAGGGCAAGAGCCTGCGGCTCAAGCAGCAGTACTTCTTTGTCTCCGCCACTGTCCAGTCCATTGTCCGCAAGCACATCCAGGCCTACGGCACCCTGACGAACTTCCACGAGAAAAACGTCATCCAGATCAACGACACCCACCCCGCCCTGGTGATCCCCGAGCTCATGCGCATCCTCATCGACGACGCGGGGCTCAGCTGGGATGTGGCGTGGGATATCACCACCAAGTCCGTGGCCTATACCAACCACACGGTCCTGGCCGAGGCCCTGGAGCGCTGGCCCCAGAATCTGGTGGAGTCCCTGCTGCCCCGCATCTGGCAGATTTTGGTGGAGATCTCCAACCGCTGGCAGCGGAAGGTGGAGGACTACTACCACGACCCCAAAAAGACGGAGGAGATGGCCATTATCTGGGGCGGCGAGGTCCGCATGGCCAACCTGTGCCTTGCCGGCTGTATGGCCATCAACGGCGTCTCCGCCCTTCACAGCCAGATTCTCAAGGACGATCTGTTCCACAGCGCCTACGGTATGGAGCCGGAGAAATTTAAAAATGTCACCAACGGCATCGACCACCGCCGCTGGCTCAGCGAGATCAACCCCGGGCTGGACGGCCTGATCCGAGACCTCACCGGCGGCGACGCCTATCTGCTCCAGCCGATGACGCTGGAGAAGCTTGACGCCTACGCGGAGGACAGCGGAGTGCTGGAGTGCATGGGGAAGATCAAGAAGGCCAATAAGGAGAGCTTTGCCAAGTACGCCCGGCGGGAGCAGGGGGTGGTGCTCAACACCGAGGCCATCTTCGACGTACAGGTTAAGCGCCTCCACGAGTACAAGCGCCAGCTGCTCAACGCCATGCACATTATCTATCTCTACCAGCAGCTGCGGGATAATCCCAACATGGATTTCTATCCCCATACCTTCCTCTTCGGCGCCAAGGCCGCCCCGGGCTACGCCGTGGCCAAGCGCATCATCCAGCTGATTAACTCCCTGGCCGATCAGGTGAACAAGGATCCCGTCTGCAAGGACCGGCTCCAGGTGGTGTTCTTGGAGAACTACCGGGTGTCCCTGGCCGAGCAGCTGATGCCCGCCAGCGAGGTGAGCCAGCAGATCTCTCTCGCCGGTAAGGAGGCCCGCGGCACGGGGAACATGAAGTTCATGATGAACGGCGCCCTCACCGTGGGTACCTTGGACGGCGCCAACGTGGAGATGCACCAGGTGCTGGGGGATGAGAACATGTTCCTCTTCGGTCACAAGACTGAGGAGGTGGCCGAGCTGCGGCGCAGCGGCTATAACCCCTACCGGCTCTACAGCCGGGATCCGGCCCTGCGGGCTGTGCTGGACCAGATGAACGCCGGCTTTGCCGACGGAAACCGCTATGAGGACCTCCACGAGCGCCTGCTCATGGGACAGGGGGGCAGCAGCCCGGACGAGTATATGCTCCTGGCGGATTTCGCCTCCTACTGCGAAGCGGAGCGGCGGATGATGGAGACCTACCTCGACCAGCGCAGGTGGAATCAGATGAGCCTGCACAACATCGCCCGCAGCGGCGTGTTTGCCGCGGACCGCGCCATCGCGGAGTATGCGGACAACATTTGGCACGTGCCCTATAAAAAGCAATCCGTATGACCTGTGGATAAGCAGACCGCCCGGCTTTCCTCCGGGCGGTCTGTTCTGTTTTGCCGCCTGCCGGCGGCGAGCCACTTTTTCCTCGACGAAGAGATTTCGCCTCCCGAGGCGAGGTCCTTTTGGCTCGGCCCAAAAGGACCCAAAAGCCCGCTTAGGGGCAAGCCCCTAAGGACCCCAGAGATTGGCAGAATGGGGAGAACCTTGCCTTGATTCCTTTGCCTCGCCGGGCGCGGCAGCCCCGGAGGAGCACTGAATTGACTGCCATTCTGGACCCGGGCGTTACGCCCTCCTGCGGTAGAATAACAAGAAGCGGCGTTCTGTCGCTTCGCAAACTGACAGGCCACCTCACATCCGCCGCAGCAGGCGCTCCCCATGGGGGCAAAGAGTACTCAGTACTTCGCCGCAGCAGGGCGTAACGCCCGGGGCGGGGCGCCGGTCCTTTCAATGGTCACGCGCCGGTCATAGGGGAACGCAGTCCAACGGGGAGTAGGGAGTCCTTAGAACCGTAGGTTCTAAGCGGCTTTTTGCCTCCTTTTTGGCCGACCAAAAAGGAGGCCGCTCGGTCGAGCGGAATATCCCCCACAAAAGCTGCCGCTTTTGCGGGGCCCCCAAGAAATTTCACCTGCTCGGCAGGCAAAGCCCGCCTGCGCCGAGGTTTTCGCCGAAGGCGAAAACGTTCGCACGCCGCACTTGCGGCGATGTGCCCCGCAGGGGCACAAAACCCACGCCGCCGGCAGGCGGCAAAAAAAGGACGCCGCATGCGCGGCGCCCTCAGATTTCCTTCTGGCGGTTTAAGTGCTGACGAAGCACAATGTTAATATACTGGGAGACAGAGCGGTGGTTGTCCGCCGCCAGCTGCTGGATCCGCTCGATCACATTGGCGTCCAATGTGAGGCCGACAGAGGTGGTTTTGGATTTTTTCGTCCTATCTGACAGCGGCTCATTCAGATTCTCCAGGTGATCCCGCAAAACCAGATTCACATACTGGGCAAAGGGCCTGCCGTCATATTCCGCAAGCTCCTTTACGCTCTGTACAATATCAATTTCCAAGGTCACGCTGATTCTGGGCTTAGCCACGGGGGATCACCTCAAGAGAATGATAGCATATTACCCAATTTTATATTGATTTATTACATAAAATAGTATAAACTTATATATCATCACATAACAAGGAAGGAGACATCCTCATGGTCAATTACAAAGAACTCTACTTCTATCTGGTGGGACAGGTGGACGACGCTATCACCCTGCTGGAGAAAAACCCTGCGGACCTGCTGAGCGGCCAGCGGGCCGCTGCCCTCCTCAAGGAGGCCCTTCTCGCCGCGGAGGATCTCTATTTGAACCAGACAGAGGAAGAATAGGCCGTTTTTGTCCCCCTGAAGGGCAAAAGTGCAGTTGCGCCGCGGCCTTTTTTGTGATATATTGGACATCTACGGAAAATATTGACAAAAGAGGAACGACGCTATGGAAATCACACAGGGCGTGCCCTTTGACAGCCTGGGGCTGTCGGAGGAGATCATGCGCGCGCTCAATAAGAAGGGCTACGAGCTCTCCACCCCGGTACAGGCCGGGTGCATCCCGCCTATGATGGCGTGGAAGGACGTCACTGCCAAGGCGCCCACCGGTACCGGCAAGACCTTTGCCTTCGGCATCCCCATCATCGAGCACATCGACGCCGACTGCGACGACGTGCAGGCGGTGATCTTGGCCCCCACCCGGGAGCTGGCCCTGCAGATCACTGCGGAGATGCGGGAGATCGCCCTCTATAAGACGGGGATCCGCATGGTCTGCCTCTACGGCGGCCAGCCCATCGGCAGGCAGATTGAGACCCTGAAGAAAAAGCCCCAGATCGTCATCGCCACCCCCGGCCGCCTCAGCGACCATCTCAAGCGGCGCACCGTTCGGCTGGACAAGGTGCAGACGGTGGTGCTGGACGAGGCGGACCGGATGCTGGATATGGGTTTTATCCGGGACGTGACAAGACTGCTGGACCAGATGAAGAACCGGAAGAATTTGGGCCTCTTCTCCGCCACCATCAGCCGGGAGGTCATGGACATCGCCTGGGTCTACCAGCGGGATGCGGAGGAGATCACTGTCCGGGCCGACGAGGAGAACAAGCCGGATATCCGCCAGTACCGCCTCGAGGTGCCCATGAACGAGAAGATCGACGCCACGGAGAAGATCATCAACCAAGGCGGCTACGACCGGGTGATCATCTTCTGCAACACCAAGGGCAACACTGAGCGTGTCAGCTATCTCCTCCAGCTGCGGGGGGTGGACGCCCAGTGCATCCACGGGGATATCCCCCAGCAGAAGCGGGAGAAGGTTATGGCCCAGTTCCGGCAGGGGAAGCTGCGGGTCTTTGTGGCCACCGACGTGGCTGCCCGGGGCATCGACGTAGACGACGTGGACGCGGTGATCAACTTCGACGTGCCCGAGGAGAACGAGTACTATGTCCACCGCATCGGCCGCACCGGCCGGGCTAAGCGCCACGGGGTGGCCTACACCCTGGTGTCGGACTACCCGGCGATGATCCGGCTGCGGGATATCGCTAAGTTTACCAAGAACGAAATCACGGAGGTCCGCTTCGACGAGGCGGGACAGCTGATAGAGGTCCCGTCGGAAAAGTAAAAATAGCAAAAGCGCGGGGAAAGCGCCGGAGACGGCAGCCTTTCCCGCTTTTTTTGCCGGCGCGGCGGGGCCGTGCGCTGCTGTCCCGGCAACAGAGGCGGGGGGGCGGCACAAGGGAGAGACACCAAATTTGTAACATTTTGTAACTTTTTTGCCGACCGCCTTTACAGGAGGAGGGAAAGCTGGTATGATAAAGAACAGCTGTTGACAGGATCCGAGCTTTTAGAAAAGCGGCGCCGCCGCTTTTCTAAAAGCCCTGTTGGGACAGCGATCCTGCTGTTTTGAAGGAGACTTTTTGCATATGAAGAGATGGCTTGCGCTTGCGCTGGCAGCTGTGCTGGCGATGAGCTTCCTGACGGCCTGCGGGTCGCAGGAGACGGAAGAGGAGGACGCGGGGAATGCCTTCCGCCTGCGGGTGTGCGCCACTGTGCGCCAAGAGAGTGCGGACCCCGCTGCGGCTTCCGCCAGCGGCGGGGACACGGTGCTCTACCACCTCTATGAGAACCTGCTGCGCTGGGAGGACGACGGCAGCGGCCACGCGGTGCTCGCTCCGGGGATCGCGGAGAGCTACACCACAGAGGAGGACGTCTCCGGTGCGGTGACCTATACCTTCACTCTGCGCTCCGACGCCAAGTGGTCCGACGGGGAGGATGTAACGGCCGAGGATTTTGTCTACGCCTACCGGCGGCTGTTTGAGATGTCGGATCCTCCGGCGGCGGTGGCCAAGCTGTACATGGTGGAGGGATACTACCAGGCCAAGGCGGAGAAGGATGGATCCCTTTTGACCGGAGTTTCGGCGCCGGATGGGCATACACTGGTGATTAAGTTAACCGGCCATTGCGCCTATTTTTTGGACGAGTTCTGCGCGGGCACCTTGACCATGCCTGTGCGGGAGGATATGGTGGAAGAATACGGCGGCGCATGGGGACAGACAGCCAGCGCCGTGATCTCCACTGGCCCCTACCGGCTGCGGACCATCTCGGAGGAGTCTATCCTGGTGGAGCGCAACCCCTACTACTACGGCGAGGCTACGGGTCCGGATGAGATCGAGTTTGTGTGGCAGACGGACGCGGCGGCCGACTATGAGAAACTCCTCTCCGGCGAGATTGATTTCCTTGCGGGATTGCCGGACAGCGCGGTTTTGGAGCAGCAGGAGGCCGGCACACTGGAGCTGGAGGCGGTGCCCTCCACCTACGCCCTGCTGCTGAACAACGCCGCAGCCCCCTTTGACAACGAGTTTGTCCGTCAGGCCTTTGCGGCGGTGGTGGACACCGCAGCGGTGGTTGAGGCCAGCGGCAGCCCTACGGTTACTGCTGCCACGGGGCTTGTGCCGCCGGGGATCAGTAACCGGGACGACGAGTGGGCCGTGGCGACAGAGACAGATACCACCACGACGGACAGCGAGGAGGTGGTGCTTCCGGAGGACCTGATCGAGGAGGCGGAGACAGGGCAAGAGGAGGAGACCTTCTGGGACTATCGGGCGGTGGGCGACTACAACCTGACCGAGGAGGAGCTCACTGCCGAGAGCCGCGCTGCCCGGGGGAGGGCCCTGCTCAGTCAGGCCGGCTACCCAAACGGCCAGAATTTCCCGACGGTGGAGTACGTCTATGTGGATACCCCCGAGAATGAGGCGGTGGCCCGCTACCTTCAGCAGCTCTGGCAGGAGACCCTGAATGTGACGGTGACGCTGCGCGCGGCGGACGAGGAGGAGGCCCGGTCGCTGCTGCTGGGGGGCGAGTTCACCATGGCGGGCTTCCGCTTTGACGCGGCCTATGACGACGCCCTGGCCTTCCTCCAGCGCTGGCAGTCCAGCCTTGGAACCGCGGGAGGCAACGTGGTGAGCTTCTCTGACCGGGCTTACGACCTGCTCCTCAGTGTGGTCAGCGCCTCCTCCAACTCTGCCCGGGAGGCCTGCCTCCACGACGCGGAGGAGCTGCTGCTCCAGTCCAAGGGGGTGGTGCCCCTCTTCTACTACAACACCACCTCGGCGCTTGCCGACGGCCTGACAGGGGTCTACCGCCGGGCTATGGGGGCCTATTTCTTCGACCATGTGACGGCGGCGGAGCCCGCCGCGTAAGGGGGCAGATTCCCCAGCATGCCGGCGCAAAAGCGCCGGCATTTTCCCTGAAGTGTTGCATTTGCAATAGAGAAGGGCGGCGGTGATTCGCTATAATAGTATCTGTGAAAGGCTGTGGTTTGACAAAAAACCGCAGAGAGTCCCTCCGCTGGGGAGGGGCCGCCTGTCCCTTTTTGGGGCAGGCATATGAGAAAAGCGATGAGAAACATAGAGAGACGTGAGAATACAGGAGGATGCCAATAATGAATGCGTGCTACAACTGCAACACCTGTCCCAGCGCGGACAAGCCCATGGAGGAGTATATCCGCCATCTGCCCCGGGAGACCAGCCACCACCGGGTGGCCACCCAGAAGACCAAGTGCGGCTTCGGCCTGCAGGGGGTCTGCTGCCGCCTGTGCGCCAACGGCCCCTGCCGCATCACCCCCGACGCCCCCCGCGGGATCTGCGGCGCCAACGCCGACACCATCGTGGCCCGGAACTTTACCCGCGCCGTGGCCGCCGGCTCCGGCTGCTACATCCACATTGTGGAGAACACCGCCCGCCAGCTGAAGAACACCGGCCTCTCCAAGGGGAAGATCCGCAGTGAGAAGGCCCTCGACCACTTGGCCGACCTCTTCGGCATCACCGGCGCCACAGACAAGTGGGACCTGGCGGTGAAGGTGGCCGACGCGGTGCTCAGCGACCTCTACCGCCCGGAGTATGAGCCTATGGAGCTGGTGGAGAAGCTGGCCTACGCCCCCCGGGTCAAGCGCTGGAAGGAGCTGGGCATCATGCCCGGCGGCGCCAAGGGCGAGGTATTCAACAACGTGGTGAAGACCTCTACCAACCTCTCCTCCGACCCGGTGGAGATGATGACCTCCTGCCTGCGTCTGGGTATCTCCACCGGCGTCTACGGCCTGATGCTCACCAACCTCTTAAACGACGTGGTGCTGGGGGATCCGGAGATCCGCATGGCCCCGGTGGGTATGAACGTCATCGATCCCGACTACATCAACATCCTCATCACCGGCCACCAGCACTCCCTGTTTACCTACATTCAGGACCGCCTCACCGACGAGGATGTGGTGGCCAAGGCCAAGGCCGCCGGGGCCAAGGGCTTCAAGCTGGTGGGCTGCACCTGCGTAGGACAGGACCTGCAGCTGCGGGGCGCCCACTACACCGAGATTTTCGACGGCCACGCCGGCAACAACTACATCTCCGAGGCTGTCCTCTCCTGCGGCGCCATCGACGCGGTGCTCAGCGAGTTTAACTGCACGCTGCCCGGCATCGAGCCCATCTGCGATGAGCTGAAGATCAAGCAGATCTGCCTCGACGTGGTGGCCAAGAAGGCCAACGCCGAATACATCCCCTACAACTTTGCCACCCGGGAGGCCGACGGGGAGAAGATCATCGACGAGATTATCGACGCCTATAAGGAGCGCCGGGGCAAGGTGCCCATGAATCTCTTCCCCGATCACGGCAACAAGAACACCCTCACCGGCGTCAGCGAGGGCAGCCTCAAGGCTTTCCTTGGCGGCAGCTGGAAGCCTCTGATCGACCTGATTGTCTCCGGCAAGATCAAGGGCATCGCCGGCGTGGTGGGCTGCTCCAGCGTGGCCTACGGCCACGACACCTTGACCGTAGAGCTCACCAAGGAGCTCATCAAGCGGGACATCATCGTCCTCACCGCCGGCTGCTCCTCCGGGGGCCTGGAGAACGTGGGGCTCATGACCCCCGAGGCCGCGGAGCTGGCCGGGCCCAACCTGAAGGCCGTCTGCAAGGAGCTGGGCATTCCCCCGGTTTTGAACTTCGGTCCCTGCCTCGCCATCGGCCGGCTGGAGATCGTGGCCACGGAGATCGCCGCGGAGCTGGGCGTGGACCTGCCCCAGCTGCCTCTTGTCCTCTCTGCCGCCCAGTGGCTGGAGGAGCAGGCCATCGCCGACGGGGCCTTCGCTCTGGCTCTGGGCCTGCCTCTACACCTTGGCGTGCCCCCCTTCATGACTGGCAGCAAGCTGGTGACCAGGATCCTCACTGAGGACATGGTCTCTCTCACCGGCGGCAAGGTCATCATCGATCCCAACGGCGTCAGCGCCGCGGATAAGCTGGAGGCCATCATCGAGGAGAAGCGCAAGGCGCTGAACATTTGAGAGAGGTGGTGGACGCCTTGAAACGAATTATGATCGACCCTGCTAAGTGCGACGGCTGCAAGAACTGCTCCGTGGCCTGCATGGAGGCCCACCGCACCGACGGGGGCAGCGGGGTCTACACCTTGGATCTCACCGACCCCAACAATATCTCCCGCAACCGCATCGTCTCCGACGGCAAGGGGGGCTACGACCCCATCTTCTGCCGCCACTGCGATGTGCCGGATTGCGCCGGCGCCTGCATGTCCGGGGCGCTGGTGAAGAACATGGAGAACGGCCTTGTGGAGTACGATGAGAAGAAGTGCGCCGCCTGCTACATGTGCGTCATGAGCTGCCGCTACGGCGTGCCCGCCATCTCTCCGGACCGCAAGCGGATGATTAAATGCGACTTCTGCGCCCACTTGGAGGAGGGGCCTGCCTGTGTGCGAGCCTGCCCCAAGGGCGCCATTGAGGTAAAGGAGGTGGGCGAATGGAGCGATATGTGATTATCGGCGCCGGCGCCGCCGGCATTGCCGCGGCGGCGACCCTGCGGGATTTCAAGCCGGAGGCGGTTATCACCGTCCTCTCCATTGACGAGCACGTCCACTCCCGCTGCATGCTCCACAAGTATTTAGGCCGCGAGCGGGACGTGGAGGGCATCGGCTTTGTAGCCCCGGATTTCTTCGATAAGCACGACATCACCCACATCTCCTGCGAGACGGCCACAAGGATCGACACCGCCGGCAAGACCGTCTACTTCGGCGAGGGGTACAGCCTGCCCTACGACAAGCTCCTCATCGCCACCGGCGCGGGGTTCTTCATCCCGCCCATCCCCCACTTCCGGGAGGCCCCCAACGTCTTTGGATTCCGGGACCTCAGCGACGCCATGAAGATCGACGAGGCCTTCGGCAAGGGGAAGCGGGTGTTCATCGTGGGCTCCGGCCTTGTGGGCTTGGACGCCGCCAGCGCCCTGTGCGAGCGGGGGGCGGAGGTGACCATCGCCGAGATGGCGGAGCGGGTCATGCCCCTCCAGACCGACGACTACGCCGCCTCCGTGTACCAGAAGGCCTTTGAGGACCACGGCTGCCGCTTCCTGCTGGGCATCGGGGCCAGCGACGCAGTGGTGGACGGGGCGGGGAATATCACCGAGGTGATCCTCTCCACCGGGGAGCACGTGCCCTGCGACTTTGTCATCATGGCCGCCGGCGTCCGCCCCCGGATCCAGATCGCCGTGGACAGCGGCATCGCCGCTGAGCGGGGCATCACCGTGGACGAGCATCTCAGGACCTCGGCCCCCGATGTCTACGCCGCTGGGGACTGCACCGGACTATCCGGCGTGTGGCCTGACGCCATGGACCAGGGCAAGGTAGCGGCGCGGAACATGGCGGGCATTGAGGAGGTCTACGAGAAGCCCTACCCCTTTAAGAACACCAGCAACTTCTTCGGGATCACCATGCTCTCCGTGGGCCGCTTGGACCAGACGGAGGGGGCCGAGGTGCTGGTGCACCATACGCCCACCGAGTACAAGAAGGCGGTGGTGAAGGACGGAAAGCTCACGGGCTATCTGGTCCTTGGGAATATCTCCAACACCGGTCTCTACCTGTACCTGATCCGGAATGGCGTGGACCTCTCCGACAAGCTGGACCATCTTTTCCAGCTGACCTTCGCCGACTTCTACGGCATCAATGAGAAGAACGGGGAGTACGCCTACGCCCGATAAAGGGTAGGTTATGGCCCGCCGCAGTGCGCAAACTCTGTGAGGTCTTTACATCTGAATCCTATTTCTTCGGGCGGCTGTTCTGCGGGACAGCCGCCTTTTTCTGCGCACGGAGGAGGAAGAGAGTGGACACGTCTGCCGCCATGTGCTATACTGCCATCAAGCAGCAGAAAAAAGAATGGAGGTACAGAGAGATGAAGACGAAGGTGTCAAACTATCTTGCGCTCATCGCTTGGTCCGTCAACTATGTGATCATCAGCTACGCGTTGTCCAATATGGCGATGCTGCTGAGAAGTAGCCCGTTGTTCATCCTGTTTTTTGCCTCCGAAATCTGGATCATGGGGGACTATTGGCAGAGGGCCTGTGAGCTGACCAAGCGCAAGGTTCTTTCGGCGGTCCTCTTGCTTGCCTGCTTCGCCGTTCATATCGGCATGGTGTATGGGGTCGGGCGCGTCGTGGGGAATGTGGTACCCTTCCGGCAGTAAGAGGCAAAGTCCTACCGCGGGAGGTTTCGCTGCTTAGGGCTGCGCCCTAAGAACTTAATCGGTGTCCTCTGGGTGCGGGAAGATTCCGCTCTGCGGAGCGGGTTCCTTTGCCCTCAGCGGCAAAGGAACCAAAACGCTGCTTAGGGCTGTGCCCTAAGAACCCCAAGGACCGGGTAGGGACTGACGGTCATCGCGAAATGTGCTTGCTTCGCAGGTTCCGTCAGCCTCGGTGCAGCACCGTATTGACTGCCGTCCTGTACCCGCCCTTTCCGCTGCGCTAAGGGCTGCACAGGTGGGTTATGATAGAACTGCGTTCTATCGATTTGGGGTGTTCCGCACCCCGGTGCGGGTTCCTTTTGGCATGGCCCAAAAGGAACCAAAAGGCCACTTAGGGGCGAGCCCCTAAGAACCCTGAGGACTGGGTGGAGGCCGTGAGGCATCGCGAAATAGATTTGCCTCTCAGTTTCCGGCAGTCCGGGTGGAAACTTGGCATGGACTGGTTGTTCTGGACCCGGGCGTTACGCCCTCCTGCGACGGGATAACAAAGAGCAACGTTCTATCGCTTCCGGACACGGAAAGGCTTACCCATTTCCGCCGCAGCAGGCGCTGTTGGTGGGGACAGAAAGGTGGAGTGCTCCACCGCAGGAGGGCGTAACGCCCGGGGCGGGAGAGACCTTCCTTTCGGTGGACATGCGCCGGTGATAGGAGGACGCACTCCAGCTGGGACAAGGGAGTTCTTAGAACCGTAGGTTCTAAGCCAACTTTTGCCCACTTTTGTTTGGTCACAAAAGTGGGTCGCGCCGGGGCGCGAAATACTCCTAAAAATCAACAGGGATAAGGAGATTCCTAAGAACCATGGGTTCTTAGGCCAGTTTTTGCCGAGCCGCAGCGAGGCATACAGAGCGCAACCGGGCGAAGCCCGGCTCTTAGCG
>CAJFUI010000142.1 GCA_904420145.1 uncultured Oscillospiraceae bacterium | reverse complement strand
GCCCATTTCATGGTCCAGACCACCTTCTCTTGGCCGTTCCGGCCAATTCACCTTGAGGTTTTCCCTACGGGAAAACGCTTGTACGCCGCCCCTGCGGCGATGTGCCCCGCAGGGGTACAAGCCCCCGCGTTCGAGGGTGCGGCCTTTCTTTCTGACGGAGAAATTCAAATTTTTCTCCCTTTTAGCCTAAAACAGATTAGAATAGTATAACCTGATTCAGGGTATACTATACTTCCCCTGAGGTGAGAGAAGATGTATCCAAAGATCCGGGCTCTGCGGGAGGATCAGGACTGGTCACAGACAACCTTGGCCAGTCAGCTGGGGATGTCGCAGACGGGATATTCCAAATACGAGACCGGCGAAAACGACATTCCCACCGGGATTCTCATTCAACTGGCAAAAATTTACCACACCAGCGTCGACTACCTGCTGGACCTGACCGACGAGCGCCGCCCCTATCCCCCCAAAAAGAAAAAATGAAGTGGACGAGCCTTCTATTGGACCTGCTCTTTCCGCCTAAATGCGCCTTCTGCGGCCGCCTGCTTCACAGCGGGGAGCGGACGGTCTGCTCCCGCTGTGCGAAGGCCCTGCCCTATGTGGAGGACAGCGCGGTGGTGCGGAAGGGGGCCTATGGCCGCTGTACAGTGTCCCTCTACTATGAGGACATGGTAAGGGATGGTATCCACGGCTACAAGTTCGGCGGACGGCAGAACTGCGCCGGCGTTTTTGCCCAGTACATGGTGCAGACCGCGGCGGAGCATTTGAGCGGAGAGTTTGACCAGATCACCTTTGTGCCGGTGAGCCGCCGGCGGCTGAAGGAGCGGGGCTATGACCAGAGCCGCCTCTTAGCGGAGGCCATGGCCAAATGCTGGGAGATGGAGGCGGTCCCCACTCTGCGCAAGGTGCGCCATACGCCGCCCCAGTCGGGACTGGGCACTCCGGAGGAACGGCGGGCCAATGTGCTGGGAGCCTATGAGATCCTGCCCGGCGCGGAGGTGGCAGGCGGCCGCTTTCTTTTGGTGGACGACGTGCTCACCACCGGCAGCACTATGGACGCCTGTGTACAGACCCTGCGTCAGGGCGGCGCGGCCAGTGTGGTCTGCGCGGCGCTGGCCACCCCCCGGACGCGGTCTGCCAAAAAGGCGGACAGCGGGGACGCTTCTCATTAAATTTGGCGGAAATGCGGATTATTTTCTTGCAAAATCCCTGCACAATGTTATAATCAAAAATTAGGAGTACAAGCAGGTTTTTCTGCTTACAATAGAAAGAGAAATCACAGTGAGGTGGAAAACTATGTGTGCACTGGCGAAGGATATCGGTATCGATCTTGGTACCGCCTCTGTTTTGGTATATGTAAAGGGGAAGGGCGTCATTCTCAATGAGCCCTCCGTGGTAGCCATGGATAAGAACACCGGCAAGCTGCTGAAGGTTGGCGAGGAGGCCCGCCAGATGCTGGGCCGGACCCCGGGAAACATTGTGGCCATCCGTCCCCTGCGGGAGGGGGTCATTTCCGACTATGACATGACCGAGCGGATGCTCAAGGAGTTTATCCGCAAGGTCAGCGGCTATATGCTCTTTAAGCCCCGGGTCATTATCTGCGTCCCCTCGGGCATCACGGAAGTGGAGGAGCGCGCCGTCATCGACGCGGGTATCCAGGCCGGCGCCCGGAAGGTCTATCTCATTGAGGAGCCGGTGGCTGCCGCCATCGGCGCGGGCATCGACATCACCAAGCCCGACGGCCACATGGTGGTGGACATCGGCGGCGGCACCAGCGATATCGCCGTCATCTCCCTCTCCGGCGTGGTGGAGAGCGCCTCCATCAAGGTGGCCGGGGACCAGTTCAACGAATATGTGGTGAAGTATATGCGCCGCAAGCACAACATCCTCTTGGGCGAGCGCACCGCCGAGGAGATGAAGATGACCATCGGCTGCGTCTACCCCAAGGAGGAGGAGACCACCATGGAGGTGAAGGGCCGCTGCCTGCTGACCGGCCTGCCCAAGACCATCACCGTCACCTCCTCGGAGATGCTGGAGGCCTTTGAGGAGCCCACCGAGCGGATCCTGGAGGCGATTCACTCCGTCTTAGAGCGGACGCCCCCGGAGCTGGTGGCGGATATCTCCACCAACGGCATCGTCATGACCGGCGGAGGCAGCCTGGTGGAGGGCTTCGACCGGCTGATCGAGTCCCGCACCGGCATCGCTACCCGGGTGGCCGACGACGCCATCAAGTGCGTGGCCGAGGGCACGGGTAAGAGTCTGGACTGGGTCAGCTCCATGCAGGACGGCACCATGAACCTCTCCCGGCGCAAGCAGATGAATAACTAAATCCACTTTGCTCCGGCAAGGGGACATGCGCAAGGCATGTCCCCTTGTTTCATGCGCCGCCGCGGCACAAAAACCTTGTCACTTTTCCCTACTTATGCTATAATACTACAGTTATCATTGGGGGTTTGTCCCCTCTTTTAGGAGAGAAACAGTTGGATAGAAATCAGGTGGTCATTCCCCCCGAGCAGATCGCCCGGCAGCGGGAATTTGAAAAGAAAATACGCGCCCTCCTCGAGGCGCGCCAGCGGCCCTGCCAGGCCCTTGTGGAGACCTTCGGCTGCCAGCAGAACGTGGCCGACAGCCAGCGCCTCATGGGCATGCTGCGGGAGATGGGCTGCGCCTTTACGGAGGACCCCCGGGAGGCGGACATCATCGTCATCAACACCTGCGCCATCCGGGAGAACGCGGAGAAGCGGGTCTACGGCACCTTAGGCCAGCTGACCCACACCAAGGAGGCCAACCCGCAGCAGATCATCTGCCTGTGCGGCTGCATGGCCCAGCAGGAGCGGGTGGCCCAAAAGGTCCGGGAGAGCTACCGCCATGTGGACATGATCTTTGGCCCCCAGGCCCTGTGGAAGTTTCCGGAGCTGCTCTATCAGGTCTGTACCCAGCACCGCCGCCTCTTCTCCATCGACGACGAGCACGGCACCATCGCCGAGGGCCTCCCGGTGGTGCGGGAGAGCGGCGTCAAGGCCTGGGTGTCCATCATGTACGGCTGCAACAACTTCTGCTCCTACTGCATTGTCCCCTACGTCCGGGGCCGGGAGCGCAGCCGGGACCCCGAGGAGATCCTCGCCGAGGTCCGGGAGCTGGTGGCCGAGGGGTACAGGGACATCACCCTCCTGGGCCAGAACGTCAACTCCTACGGCAAGGACCTCCCCCAGCCCATGGACTTCGCCGATCTATTGACAGCTATCGATCAAACCCCCGGTGACTACTATGTCCGCTTTATGACCAGCCACCCCAAGGACGCCGGGGAGAAGCTCTTCGACACCATGGCCCGCTGTTCCCATGTGGCCAAGCAGCTCCATCTGCCGGTCCAATCGGGCAATAGCCGGGTGCTCCACGCCATGAACCGGGGCTACACCCGGGAGCAGTACCTCGAGAAGGTCCGCTACGCCAGGTCCGTCATGCCGGACCTGGTGCTCACCAGCGACATCATCATCGGCTTTCCCGGTGAGACGGAGGCAGAGGCCATGGACACGATCTCCCTGGTGGAAGAGGTGGGCTACGACGCCCTCTTCACCTTCATCTACTCCCCCCGCCCCGGCACCCCGGCGGCCAAGCTCCCCGACCCGGTGAGCCGGGAGGAGAAGCAGGTGTGGTTCGACCGCCTCTTAGACGCCCAGAACCGCATCTCCGCTCAGATTCACGCCGGCTACGTGGGGCAGGAGATCCGGGTGCTGGTGGACGGTGAGAGCGGCGACGTCCGCTGGCCCCTCACCAGCCGCACCGAGGGGGGGCGCTTGGTGCACCTGACTGGTGACAAAAGCGCCATCGGCTCCTTTGTGACAGCCAAGATTGTGGACAGCAACACCTGGGCCCTCTTCGGGGAGCTTGCGGAGGCGGCGCCTCAGCGGTAGATTGCCCGTCCCAGGGCGAAGGCCGCGCGAAAGATCAGCTCCTCGTTCATGGACAGCAGCAAGTTCTGCTCCGCCTCAAAGGCGAGGTAGAGGCGGCTCTGCTCCTCCGAGAAGGTATTTTTCATGGCTTGGAAGGCCGCCGCGTGCTTCTCCTCCTGGTTGAGGTAGTCGGGGGACCTCCAGACGTGGGGCAGGATTTCTTCATAGAGATAGCGCAGGAGCCAGTCCATATAGTCAGGGACTTCTTCTCTTGAATAGAACATCACATATCACCTCATCCTATATTGACCGGCACGTTTGTGCCTGTTAGAATGCAGTATAACAGGCACAAACGTGCTTGTCAAGAGAAAGCAGGAGAAAATGGATTTTCCCGAAAGACTGCGGGCACTTCGCAAAAGCAAAAACATGACGCAAGAAGATCTGGTGGAGACGCTGGGGATCAGTTTAAGGGCTTACCGCTATTATGAGCGCGGACAGCGGGAGCCCACCCTGTCCACCCTCGTGGCCCTGGCGGATTTTTACGATCTGTCCTTGGACGAGCTGGTGGGGCGGGAGCGGTGAGTTTCGCCGCCTGTCCGGCGGAGAGGCTTTTTTCGCCGCCCCGGCGCGACCTACTTTTGTCTCCAGACAAAAGTAGGCAAAAGCTGGCTTAGAACCTACGGTTCTAAGGATTCCCTTCTCCCTGCTCCGCTGCAATCCTCTCTTACCGGCGCGTGGGTGGCGAGAGGACTGGCGGTCCCGCTCCGGGCGTTACGCCCTGCCAAGGCGGCGCACGGCACTTTTCCGTCCCAACGGGCAGCGCCTGCCATGCCGGGGATAGGAAACTACAGTGTGCGAAACGATAGAACGCCGGACTATCGCCCCCCACCGCAGGAGGGCGTAACGCCCGGGTCCAGAATAATAGACAATCCAGTGCTCCACCGGGACGAACGATACCGGTGAGGCGCAGGAGACGAGCCAAGACCCGCCCCCTCCCACCACGGGGTCCTTAGGGGCAAAGCCCCTAAGCAGCGCTTTGGTTACTTTGCCGCTGAGGGCAAAGTAACCCGCCCCGAGGGGCGGAATTTCTCTGCCGCTGGGCAGCGGCAAAAAAACAGCGCCGCCGAAGGGGCGGCAAGAATAAGGAGGCTCCCCCATGGCAGAGATCACCCCCATGATGCGGCAGTATCTCGAGATCAAAAAACAGAATCCCGACTCCATTTTGTTCTTCCGCCTGGGGGACTTCTACGAGATGTTCAACGAGGACGCCCTCACCGCCTCCCGGGAGCTGGATTTGACCCTCACCACCCGGGACCGTGGCAAGCCGGAGGAGGACCGGACCCCCATGTGCGGCGTCCCCTACCACTCCAGCGACTCCTACATCGCCCGGCTCATCGCCAAGGGCTACAAGGTGGCCATCTGCGAGCAGATGGAGGACCCGGCTACCGCCAAGGGGCTGGTCAGCCGGGACATCATCCGGGTCATCACCCCCGGCACGGTGACCGACGCCGCCGCCCTCGACGACAGCCGCAGCAACTTCATCTGCGGCATCTACTGCGACAGCCGCTGCGCCGGCGTCTGCTTCTGCGATATCACCACCGGCAAGACCCATGTCACCGCCTTTGCGGGCAAGGACCGCCTGGACCATATCCTCAACGAGCTGGGCCGCTTCTCCCCCGCCGAGGCGGTGCTCAGCGACGGCGCCGCCGGGGAAAAGGAGCTGGCTGACGCCCTGCAGGAGCGCTTTCACTGCATGATCGAGCGGGTGGGGGAGCGCTGCTTCAAGCAGGAGGCGGCGGAGAAGATCGTCCGCCGGCAGTTCGGGGAGGAAGCCTTGGCGTCCCTGCCCGCCGGAAATGCAGCCGCCCTTTTGTCCTTAGGCGGACTGCTGCAGTACCTCTACGACACCCAGAAGACGGACCTCAGCTATATCAACGACTTGGAGTACTACCGGCAGGGCCGGTTTATGGAGCTGGACCTCTCCGCCCGGCGGAACCTGGAGCTCACAGAGACCATGCGGGGCAAGGAGAAGCGGGGGAGCCTTCTGTGGGTGCTGGATAAGACCAAGACCGCCATGGGCGCCCGGTGCCTCCGCTCCTGGCTGGAGCGGCCCCTTTTGAGCGTGGCCGCCATCACCCGCCGTCTGGGCGCAGTGGAGGCTCTGGTGGGGAACACGGTGGCCCGGGAGGAGCTGATCCTCGCTCTCACGGGTATCTCCGACATGGAGCGGCTCATCGGCCGCATCGTCTACGGAACCGGCCGCGGACGGGACTTGGTCTCCCTCCGCGCCGCCGCGGAGAAGCTGCCGGCGGTTCGCAGTCTCCTCTCCCCCTTCTCCGCCGGACGCTTAGGAGAGCTCACCGCCCAGCTGGATCCCTTGGAGGATGTGGCGGCGCTCATCGCCTCCGCCATTCAGGAGGACGCTCCCTTCTCCGTCCGGGAGGGCGGCATCATCCAGCCCGGCTACAACGCCGAGGTGGACGAGCTGCGCGCCATTCAGGTGGGCGGCACCAGCTTTCTGGCCCAGATTGAGGCCCGGGAGCGGGAGCGCACCGGCATCCGCACGCTGAAGGTCAAGTTCAATAAGGTCTTCGGCTACTATATCGAGGTCAGCAACGCCTTTAAGGACCAGGTGCCTGCCGACTATGTCCGCAAGCAGACCTTAGTCAACGCCGAGCGCTTCATCACTGATGAGCTCAAGGAGCTTGAGCACAAGGTACTCACTGCCAAGGACCGGCTGGAGGCGCTGGAGTACGAGCTGTTCCGAGGGGTCTGTGAGCAGGTCGCCGCCCAGACCCAGCGTATTCAGGCCACCGCCGCGGCGGTGGCGGAGATCGACGCGCTGTGTTCTCTCGCCGCCGTGGCGGTGAAGAACAATTACTGCTGTCCCACGGTGGACGAATCCGGAGTGATCGAGATTCACGACGGCCGCCACCCGGTGGTAGAGCAGACGCTGAAGGACAGCCTCTTTGTCCCCAACGACACCTACATGGGGGAACGCGAGAACCGGGTGTCCATCATCACCGGCCCCAACATGGCCGGTAAGTCCACCTATATGCGTCAGGTGGCCCTCATCACCCTCATGGCCCAGATTGGCTCCTTCGTCCCCGCCCGTGCCGCCCGGATCGGCGTGGTGGACCGGATCTTCACCCGCATCGGCGCCAGCGACGACCTCGCCAGCGGTCAGAGCACCTTCATGGTGGAGATGAACGAGGTCAGCGAGATCCTCCGCTGCGCTACCAGCCACAGCCTGCTGATTTTGGATGAGATCGGCCGGGGTACCAGCACCTTCGACGGCATGTCCATCGCCCGGGCTGTGCTGGAGTACTGCGCGGCGAAGGTGGGGGCCAAGACCCTCTTTGCCACCCACTACCACGAGCTGACGGAGCTGGAACAGACCATCAGCGGGGTGAAAAACTTCAACATCGCCGTCAAGGCCAGAGGGGAGGAGATCATCTTTCTGCGGAAGATCGTCCCCGGCGGGGCGGACCGCAGCTACGGCATCGAGGTGGCCAAGCTGGCCGGCCTGCCGGAGACGGTGGTCAAGCGGGCCCGGGTGATCCTCTCGGAGCTGGAGGCGGGAAATGGTACTGCCGCGCCGCCGCCCAAAACGGAAGAGGACGACCAGATGTCCCTGGCCTCCCTGGGGGAGGCGGAGGTGGTCGACCGCCTCCGCCTCTGCCAGCCGGACACCCTGACGCCTATCGAGGCCATGACCCTTCTGTACGAGCTCAAGCAGAGGCTGGGGTGAGCTTGTGCCCCGGCGGGGTGTGGACCTTTCTTTTGGCAGTCCCTGTAATGGGAGGTTTCGCCGACCGGCGACCTACTTTTGTCTCCAGACAAAAGTAGGCAAAAACTGGCTTAGGGGCCAGCTCCTAAGAACTTGATTTGTGCCCTTTGGGCAAGGGGATATTCCGCTCTGCGGAGCGGGTTCCTTTGCCCGCAGCGGCAAGAATTTTTCGCACATGCCAGCGCGAGCCACTTTTTCCTCGGCGAAAAAGTGGCCAAAACGCCGCTTAGGGCTGTGCCCTAAGAACCCTGTAGGACTGGGCGGAAGCTGTTAGGCATCGCGAAATGTACTTGCCTCGCAGCGTGCGGCAGTCCGGGTGGAAACTTGGTATTGATTGGTTGTTCTGGACCTGGGCGTTACGCCCTCCTGTGGCGGGATAATAAAGCGCGGCGTTCTATCGTTTTCTTACACGAACGGTCTGCTCCACCCCGCCGCAGCAGGCGCTGGTTGTGGGGACAGCAAGGGAAAAGCGTTCTGCTGCAATAGGGCGTAACGCCCGAGGCGGGTGCTGAAGTCCTTTCGATAGCCACGCGCCGGTCATAGAGGGATGCAGTACAGCGGGGAAAAGGAGATTCCCAAGAACCATGGGTTCTTGGGCGGGTTTTTGGGCCCTTTTGGACCGAACCAAAAGGGCCTCGCGCCCGGGGGCGCGAAATTTCCCACCCCCAGCGGGGGAAAAGGGGTTCTTAGAACCGCAGGTCCTAAGCGCACTTTTGCCGAGCCGCAGCGAGGCATACAGAGCGCAACCGGGCGAAGCCCGGCTCTTAGCGCGGAGGACGCCACCTTTTCTTGCGTGAGAAAAGGGGCCTGCTCGGTCGAGCGGAACCTCTCCGCCGCTGAAAGCGGCAACAAACCTCGCGCCGGTCGGCGCGAAACAGCCCGTGCCTGAAGGGCACAAATCTTTCTTCATAAAAAGAGAGGAATATTCAAAACTATGGCGACAAAAAAAGTCAAGGGCGTGGGCCTGAGCCGCTTTGAGACCATCGGCGGGGGCATTTTTCTGTTTTTCTATGTGCTGATTCTCCCCTTTATCCGCGACGGCCTCTTCCGGGCCATTGAGCACCTATTGGGCATCAGTATCAGCGCCTATGCGGAGTACAGCATCTACTACTATGTGCTCTTTGTCCTCACCCTGCTGATCTTCTACAACTTCATCGGCCGCAGCACCGGCTATTTCTTCAGCAACCTCACCAACACCCTCGCTGCTGCGGGGATAGGGCTGGTTCTCTTCTACGGCTTCAACGAGCTGCTCTACCGGGTCACCAACGTTCTCTTCGGCAACCAAGTGAATTTGAACAACTACTCCATCAGTGCCCAGATTGACAACGCCCCCCGCACTACGCTGCTGATTGTGGTGCTCATCGCTCCCTTTATCGAGGAGGTCCTCTTCCGGGGCTATGTCTTCGGCAGTCTGAAGGGCCACGGCCGAGCGCTGGCCTATGTGGTCTCCTGCTTTTTGTTTGCTTTTCTTCACGTGTGGCAGTTTGTAGGCGGTGAGCTGCTCAGCTTTAACCGTCTGCTGCTGCTTGTGCAGTATTTGGTGCCCGCTGCGGTGCTGGCCTGGGCCTACGACCGCTCAGGGAACCTATGGGGCCCTACGCTGCTCCACATCGCCGCTAACGCCCTCCATGTCTGGCTGGCCTGGTGAAGGGGAGGTTTCGCACCAGCGGGCGTGGAGGTATTCCGCTCTGCGGAGTGGGTTCCTTTCCTTTTTGCAGTCCCTGCCGCGGGAAGTTTCGCCGCTCCGGCGGCGGGAAGCTTTTGGACCTTTCGCGCCTCCGGGCGCGAGTGACTTTTGTCTCTGAACAAAAGTCACCAAAAGTCAGCTTAGGGGCAAGCCCCTAAGAACCCCGGAGACTGGGTGGAAGCTGTGGGGCATCGCAAAATGTACTTGCCTCGCAGGTTTTGTCAGTCCGAGTGCAGCACTGGATTGACCACCATCCTATACTCGCCCTTTCCGCTGCGCTAAGGGCTCCTGCGACGGTTGCGTGAGGATTGGCGTTCTATCGCTTTCGCACACTGGCAGTCCGCTCCACCCCCGCCGCAGCAGGCGCTGTTCGTTGGGATGGAAAACTTTAGTGCTCCGCCGCAGCAGGGCGTAACGCCCATGGCAGGCGCAGCAATCCTTTCGATAGCCACGCGCCGGTGATAGAAGAACGCAGTACAGCGGGCATTAGGGAGTTCTTAGAACCGCAGGTTCTAAGCGGCTTTTTCCCTCCTTTTTGGCCGACCAAAAAGGAGGCCGCTC
>CAJFUI010000141.1 GCA_904420145.1 uncultured Oscillospiraceae bacterium | reverse complement strand
TACTCCCCGTCGTTCCAGAAGTCCAGGGTAAAGAGGGGCTTGGTGTCCCGGAATTTCCGGACCTGCTCATACATGAATTTGCGCTGCGTAGCGCTGACCATCAGCTCCGGCACCGCCTCGCTGCCCACGGGCATGTAGGTAAAGAACCAGCAGAACCGGGCGCCCCAGGCCACCATCTGGTCGAAGTATTCTTCCGAACCGATCATCTCCACGTTCTTGCTGGTGTAGCAGCAGGAGATGCCAAAGGGCAGCTTCTTCTCCCGCAGGAGCTTCATGGCCCGCTCCACCTGAGCGAAGGTGCCGCTCCCCCGGCGGAAGTCCGTGTCCGCCTCAAAGCCCTCTACAGAGATGGCGGGGATGAAGTTCTTCACCCGGAGCATGTCGTCGGCAAACTGCTCGTCGATGAGGGTGCCATTGGTGAAGGCGGTGAACTGGCAGTCGGGGTGGGCCTCGCACAGCCGGATGATGTCGCGCTTCCGCACCAGGGGCTCCCCGCCGGAGTAGAGGAAGAAGTAGGTACCCAGAGCGTTTGCTTGGTTGATGATGGAGTCCAGCTCCTCATAGGACATGTTCAGTTTGTTGCCGTACTCGGCGGCCCAGCAGCCGGTGCAGCGGAGGTTGCAGGCGCTGGTGGGGTCCATGAGGATGGCCCAGGGGATGTTGCAGCCGTACTTCTGCCGGCTCTCCTCCTGCACCGTCGCCCCCAGCACGCTGGCGTTGAGGAAAAAGTTGCGCACCGTGGCCTTGAGAACCTCATGGTCGATCTCCTTACAGAGCTTGACGACGAATTTGTTCCAGTTGTTCTCCGGATCCGCCGCTACAGGACGGACCACGGCGATCTGGCTGGCGTGCTCGCCAGTGATATCTAACTTCTCCACCACATCCACCAGCCGGGTGAGGTTGTGGGCGGGGTCCTTGAGCACATAGCTCATGGCCAAATCCAGCGCCGCCCCCTGGGCCTTGTTCAATAGATTGCTCATGTCTCTGCTCCTTTCTGTCTCTTCGATGGTCAGCAATACCAGGTCTCACGAATATGCAGCACCGCGGCGGCAGCCGCGGAGACCGCTGCGAGGCAGGCTGTCACAGCCGCCGCAGTTGGCAGGATCTTTTTCATGGGGAGCCCTCCTTTTCTGTTTGCATTTGCGGGCCTTGCCGCTGTTGATAAATGTAAGATAGCGTCGAATGATTTGCGTTAAACTTCTAAATTGTTTCGAAAAAATTAAAAATTACTCACCCTGCACCATATCCCGATAGGTGATTCTTCCGGTGAGGACCACCGCCGCGGCGGCAACAATTCCAACAAAAATCGTCATATCGAAAACCCTCTATGTATGTTCTTTGCTCTTACTGGTAAGATCATAGCGGAGATATGTTTGCGGAATGTCAGCGGTTTGTTTGGAAATTATGAAACATAAGAAAAATCTGCGCGCTGCCTTTTATGCTGTGCCTATGTGATGCTTCTGCGTCAAAAATACAGGGAGACGGAAAGCATTCCTTCCGTCTCCCGTTTTTACTCCTTTTATCATAAGATTTGCTGGCGGCCTCCCATGGGCTGCCCGCAGCTGCACAGGCGGCTCAGAACGCTGACAGGAAAACCGCTATTGCCCGCCGGTATCCTGTACAATTCTGAAATGGCCGGCAAAGCGGTACTTGTCCCTGTGGGCGATATAGAGATAGCCAAGGACAGAGAAGACCACCGCCCCCGCCATGTTCACCAGCAGGTCCTTCATGGTGTCGATGAGGCCGATGTCCAGATAGCCCCCCTCGATTACCAGCAGCTCGTTTCCCTGGGCGTCGTAGAGGACAGTGGAGGCGATGCCGTCCACCAGTATGGGATCGTTTTCTCCCGCGGGGTTGAGCGCCACAGAGGAGATCTCCTCGATCATCCAGTCCTTCTGGGCGTCAGAGCGGGTGAGCTGGTCCGCGCCAAACTCCATGAATTCCCACACCACGCCTACGGTCATGGAGAAGCAGAAGGATACCAGCGCCACAAAGAGGGGGGACATCTTGATGCCCTTGGCGTGGGTGTTCAGCAGGTCGATGATCCCAAAGCCGATGGCCGCGGCGAGAAAGCTGTTGATGGTGTGGAGCATGGTGTCCCAGAAGGGAAATTGGCCGTAGAAGTTGGCGATCTCCCCCAAAATCTCCGCCGCGAAGACGAAGACGTCGATTGCGATCTCCAGACCGGTGGGCAGGCGGATGCGCAGGGTGCTGTGGAGCATGGCGGGGATGGCCATAACCAGCAGCGACGCTATGCACAGCAGCACACCGTGGTAGTTTGCGAGCGTCAGCTGGCGGCACATGCAGATAATGATGGCCGCCCGCAGGGCCACAAAGACCGCAAGGGTGCCGCGCTTGGACTCCTTCAGCTTCCAGCGTTTTCCTTCTGTTATCCGCTTCATGTTGATCTCTCCTGAGTGAAGTCTGTACTATGGAAATGACAGAGCCAGCTCTCTGCGCACTTATCCTGCCGCATGGACAATCTTACCGGTTCTCTTTAACCACGCAATCTCGTCCCGCATTGTCTCCCGGTAGGTACGGGGGTGGTATCCTAATTCCAGCGCAGCTTTGCTGGAATCGAAGTTGTTGTTGCGGGCAAGGTTATAGATGGAGAAGGTGGTCATCAGCGGACGCTCACCGGTTTTCTGAGCTTTTTTCTCAGCCAGCTTGGCCATGAAATTCGCAACGCCGCAGGGGAGAAAATGCTTGACCGGCCGACACCCCGCCTCCTGAGAGACAAGCTGGCAGAAATCCCGGAAATTGACTTCTTTATTTCCCAAGATATAACATGCTCCCTTCCGCCCCTTGTCCACAGCGGAAATGCATCCGGCGGCCAGATCCCGGACATCACATAGGTTGAAGGTACCATCAATCCCCATGGGCATCTCGCCGTTGATGATTTTGAGCATCGTACTGGTGGTCTCTCCAACGGCAAAGTCCTCAGGGCCCATGATGCCGGATGGGTGGACTACACAGGCGTTGAGATCCTGCCAGCGGACGGCATCCAGCACCGCTTGGGTGGCAAGGGCTTTGCTCTGGCTGTAACAGCCTAAAACTTGAGAAGCGTCGAAGTGGTCTATCTCGCGGATTTTTTGACCCTTTGGCAGCTCTGGGATGGCTCCGGTAGAGCTGACATAGACCAGCTTGTAAAAGCTCGGATGCTCCAAGCATTGTTCAATGATATTTTTTGTGCCGCCCACATTGACATCTATTACTTTCTGGTTATAGTCCGGGTTTACTGTGACGATAGAGGCGCAGTGGATGACAACCACTTCCACACCGGCGGGCGTATCAAAAAAACGGGACAGAGACGCTCGATCGGTGAGATCCCCTTCACAGACCTCTACTTCCTGCGGCACATAGCGCATGGCGGGATCATTGGGCAGTACAAAGGCACGGATATAACTGCCGTCCTGACGGGCGAGCAACTGACGGCAGATGGTGCCGCCAAGAAAGCCGGCGGCACCGGTGACAAGATACATTCTGGGGGTCGTAGCAGTATTGCCCAGATTCATAAAGCATTCCTCCTGTTTTGCTATGCGGAAGCACAGCGAAATATCCATGCGCCGTCGGTTATATTTCTCTTTATGGGGAGCCTAAAGCACATGAAGTTTTATAGAGCGATCCAATGTGGTATCTGTTATATGGCTTTATCATAGGCTTTCGATATTTAAGAAAGGTTTGCATACTGTTTTCACTGTATTAAAACGAACAAGCAAACAAAGGAGTGCCCTTAGTCCCATGGAAAAGAGGGGATAATCTGTGAAATATCGGCCACGCTGTGCGGAACATCTTTGCTGCGCAAAAGCATGGCAAAAAAAAGAACCGCCGCTCCCATGAGGGGAGCGGCGGTGGGACTGTGGAAAAACCTTCCGTGAGGGGAGCGGCGGTATGCCGGCGTGCGGATCGATGGCAAGCGCCTCCACTTTCTTTACTCTGCTGAGGAACAGCGGACGGGAGAGATTGTCACAGCAGCAGCTGGTGGCCTTTCTCGCAGATCTCATAGATCTCGTCATATTTCCTCTCGATCAGCTCCGTGACCACTTTGGTCCGGCGGCTCACCATGCCGCGATAGAGGAAATAGGGGACGATCCAGCCGATGAAGCCGGGAACGGCTAAAACGATGGTCAGGAGGATCAGCGGCGGCACATGGGTGGCGGCGAAGGTGGCCCCGGCTAAAAAAGCGGTGCCGATGAGCCCTACGGTGATGGAGACCACCTCCGCATGGGATGTTTTGGAGCGCTCCAGCTCCTCCAGCTCCTTGACGCAGGCCTCGAAGTGCCGCTGAAGGCGGGTCAACTCCATCTTATTGACGATCTTCCGGTTCCGCTTCAGGGTGATTTTTCCCTTGCCGTACAGAGCCCGCTCCGGGGTGCGCTCGTCGATCACCCACCCGAAGCTCTGGTAACAGTCCAAAAGGAAGGAGGCGCGCTCTCCCGCCGCGGGAACCTCCTTATACTCATAGCCGATAAAGGACGTGCCGTCCTCTCTGATTTCGCTCATCCTCTGACGCTCCTTTGTTTAATATCTGGTAAAAGCCGGGCTACTCCTGCTGCCGGAGCGGCAGGCGCACGGTGAAGGTGCTGCCCTCTCCCAGGGCGCTGGACACGGAGATGGAGCCGCCCATCATCTGAAGAATCCGCCGGACCAAGGCCAGCCCTAAGCCGTTGCCCTCGGTGGCGTGGGAGGTGTCCCCCTGATAGAATTTGTCGAAGATATGCTTGAGTGTGCGCTCATCCATGCCGCAGCCGGTGTCGGACACGGTGACCTCCACCGCGTCCGCCGAGGAGGTCTGCCGCAGCGTGACGGTTCCCCCCGGCTCCGTAAACTTAATAGCGTTGGACAGCAGGTTGTTCCACACTAGCTCCAGCAGGCTCCCATCGGCCTCGATAGTGACCTGCTCCTCCAGGTCCGCCTCAAAATCGATGTCCTTCTCCTCCCAGCGGGTCTCAAACAGCAGAGCGCACTCCGCCAGCTGCCCGCAGAGGTTATAGGACTCCGCCTTGGGCTGAATGGTCTGCTTCTCCAGCTTGCTCAGCTTGAGAATATTGGTGATCAGGTCGGACAGCCGGCGGGAGTACTTCTCAATGGTGTCCACATACTCCGCGCGCTGCTCCGGGAGAGGCTCTCGTCCTTCAGCAGCTGGGCTGTGCTCTGGATCACTGACAGAGGGGTCTTGATCTCGTGGGACACATTGGAGAAAAAGTCGGTCTTCAGGGTCTCAATGCTGCCCAGCTCCGCCACCATCTTGTTGAAATCCAGGATCATGACGTCCAAATAGTCCAGCTTGTCGGCGGTGTGGATAGGGGGGACGTAGACGGAAAAATCCCCCTCCGCCACCTTACGGGTGGCCAGGGCCAGCTCCTGCACCGGCTTTTCGTAGGTGTTCTTCATCAGGTGCCGTGTCAGCAGCGTCATATTCAGGGAGACCAGCGCCCAGTACACCAGTACCGCGTGGGTCAGGATGACGCCGTTGTCATCCGTCAGATACCGCACCAGCAGGATCAGCCCCATATGGACCCCGGAGGCCAGCAGCAGCCCGCCGAAAATAACGCCGAAGAGGGACAGGGGGAACCGGCTGAGTCTGACCAGCCCGTAGACGGAGGTCCCTACCCGCTTCATTTCAGCACCGCCTTGTAGCCAAGGCCCCGGACGGTCTTGATCTCAAAGCCGTCGCAGGCGGAAAACTTGTCCCGCAGCTTGGTGATGTACACGTCCACCGCTCGGAGGCTGGCGTCGGAGTCCACCCCCCAGAACTCGTCCATGAGCTGGGCCCGGGTAAAGGTCTTTTTGGGGTAGGAGAGGAGCTTATAGAGGATGTTGAACTCCCGGGTGGTGACAGGGATCTCCTCGCCGTTGATCTCCGCCGTCAGGCCGTCGGCGTCCAGTACCAGATTGCCCACAGTGATCTTCCGCTCCATCTCGATGTTGGCCCGGCGCAGCAGGGCCCGCACCCGGAGCAGCAGCTCGCCCAGCTCGATGGGCTTGGCCATGTAGTCGTCAATGCCCAGCTGGAAGCCCTTCTGCTTGGCGGGCAGGTCGTCCCGGGCGGACATAAAGAGGATGGGGATGTGCTTGTTTACCTGCCGCACCGTGCGGGCGAATTCAAAGCCGTCCACCTCCGGCATCATGATGTCGGAGATGATGAGGTCGTACAGGCTGTTGTACAGCTCGTCGTAGGCGTCGTTGGCGTTGAGGCACCCCTTGGCCTCGAAGCCGCTGTCGTTGAGATAGGTGCAGACGATCTGGTTGAGCTTGGCGTCGTCCTCCAAGACGAGAATATGGACCATTTTCCCTTCCTCCTTTTCAGATTTCCTTGAGTTTTCGGCTGGCGGACACCACTAAAAAGACGGCGGTCAGCAGCACAATGGTGCACACCGCGGCGGCGGTGGCGGAGGTCATGAGGAGCTGAAACCGGGCTTCCCCACCGAACTGGGAGAGCATGGCGGTCTCTAAGGAGAAGATGGAGACCAGCGCGCAGGTCAGCGTGACGGCTTTTGCCGCCGTGAGCACGGGGCTGCGGAACTTTCTGTGCTTGAACGCGTTGATGGCGGCCATCGTCAGGCCATAGAAGGCATAGGCCGCCATGGCATAGATCAGGGTGCCGGGGTAGTGATAGCCCCGGCCGTCCTGGACGATCTGGACCGAGATCCACAGCAGGGCCAGATTCAGCACCATCAGATAGACCCCCGCCCAGCGGCAGGCCCGGAGCTCCCTCCGGTAGTCCGCATGTTCCCGGGAGCTGGGCGTTCTCCGCAGGAGATAGAGCCGCACCGCGCACAGCAGCGCATAGTAAAAGCCAAGGGCGCCGTCCCAGAAGGATGCATACACAAGGGCGCAGACAACCCGGAAGCCGGCGTAGATCAGGTCGATCAGAAAGGAGCATACCAGCCCCACACGCACCCGGAAATAGTCGTCCGACATCCAGCGCGCCGCCAGCGGGACGGCACAGATCCGCCGCCAAAGGGGCCGGCAGAACCTCACCAAAGCGCCGATGGCCGCGGTCAGAGCATAGGCGGAGAGGAGGTAGGATACATAGGCCAGAGGCGTCTCCTCCAGTCCCCGGGTGAACACGAGATACAGCCCGCAGGCGCTGACAAGCACCAGCGGGAGCGTCAGATACCAGCGTGGGAACAGCCACTTTTTTCCCTTTTCCCACAGCTGCTTCATGTTGATCCCTCCACCCAATGCGGCAAAGCTCACCCGTTCCCAATGTGCATAGGCCCTCCCGTGCGGTGTGCGCGGCAGCGGAGATATCCGCACACGAAGTTTTTGCGCACATGGGCCATAGACGCTCCTCTATAGGAAATGCCGCGCCGCCAACGGCGGCAGATGGCCAGCCGCCCCTTGCCTCGTATCGCAAAGGATAACAGGGGAGTGTTGGTGAAATATTTGCCTTTTGTTTCTAAATTGTTAATTCTCCGCCCCGGCCGGAAGTGATCCCGGACAGAAAGCCCCTTGGGGGAGAGAGATGGGCGGCTCAGCCGCTCTGTATTTGGATCCGCAGACCCCGGCGCTCTGTCCTTACGCTGTACTGGAGGGTATAACTGGCGAGGCCCTTGGCGGTGGCCTCCTGTATGGCGGCAATCTCCCGGCGAAGCGCCTCCTCATCGGCGTACCAGCCTAAGAAGGTGGCGGGCTCTCCCCAGAGGGAGGCACCCTCGCCGCTCACGGCGAACAGGGCGTAGTGAGGGGCATCCTTCCCGCCCCGCATTCTGCCGGAGGAGAGGACCTTGCAGCGGCGCACCACGCAGTGCTCATGGGGGGAGGTGATCTGGATGGTCCCGGCTTCCAAAGGGGGCCCCTTGCCGCCCTCGCCGGCAAATTTTGTGGAGAACAGAACGTCCAGGGAGACGTGCAGCCGGTCGGACAGCAGCACCAGCTTTTCCGCCTCCGGGTACCCCATGCCCTGCTCCCACTTCGAGACAGCCTGTCGGCTCACCTCCAGCAGCTCCGCCAGCTCCTCCTGGGACAGCCCTCTCTCACGTCTGATACGACGTATATTCTCTGCGAACCCCATATAAATTCCCCTTTCCTGTTTGGTGGCAGCTCTATCATAGAGGAAACCACCCCGCCCTTCCACCACCCTGTGGTTGCAGATCGGCAACCGCAGGTAGCAGGCGCAGCATTGTGCCTCCGCAGGAGGGAGCGTCTGCTGAAAAAGAAATGGTGTGGTATGCCGCAGCATACCACACCATTTTCATGGCGATCGCGAAAGACAGCCCCGCGGATAACGGGGTGCTATGTGCGATAAAATCAGCAGCAGGGATTGCCGCAGCCGTTACCGCAGCCATTGCCGCAGCCGCTGTTGTTGCCGTTGCCGCAGCAGCAGCACAGAATGATGATCAGGATAATGATCCAGCAGCAGCCACCGCCGAAAAAGCCATTATTGTTGCACATACCAGAACCTCCTAAAAGAGTTGAGTGGCCGAATCTCTCGGTCTCAATTCATTGTATGCGCAGCAAAGGCGGGGGTGCATCCCATTTTGCCCCTAACGCTTGCTGATCCGGTAGCTGAGGGTCAAAAGACTGTCGGCAAAGTGGACGCTCTCAAACTGCACGTCCGGATTGTCGCTGGTGACCTCCTTGTTGGTAAAGTTCCAAAAGCCCCGGACGCCGAGGGCCACCAAGTGGTCCACAGTGGACTGGGCGGCAGACTGGGGAACAGTGAGCAGGGCTACGTCGGGGAGGTGCTCCCGGCAGTAGTCGTCCAGTTCCTTCAGATCCTGCACCAGCACGCCGTTGATCTCCTGTCCGATCAGCTGGGGGGAGATATCAAAGGCAGCATCCAGAGAGAAGCCCGCGTCGTTGAAATGAAAATTCTGTACCAGCGCGTGCCCCAGGTTGCCCACGCCGACAATGATCAGACTGTGGGAATTGTTTACGCCTAAAATCTGACCGATCTCCGTGCGCAGCTCTTTTACATTGTAGCCGTAGCCCTGCTGGCCGAACTCACCAAAGCAGCTGAGATCCTGACGGATCTGGGAGGCGGTAATGCCCATCCGGCTGCCGAGGGAGTTAGAGGAGATGCGGACAATCCCCTTGCTGTGGAGGTCATCCAAATAGCGGTAGTAGCGGGGAAGGCGGCGGATCACAGCTTCTGACACATATTGCTTCTTCATGGAACCCTTCCGATCTGTATACACTGTATACGTTAAAAATTTAATTATGTTTATCATACAGGAAAAAGCAGCAGTTGTCAATTTTTTTAACAATCTTTTTCTGAAAAAATTTGCTCACTAATAGGAGAAAGCTGCCGGTATGCCGCGGGAGGGGAAACCTACTTGGAATAGAGGCGCTCGATCCCCTCGGTGCGGATGCTGCCGCTTAGGGTAGTGAGAGAGGCACCAATATCATTGCTGCGGATCAGCTTAGTCCAACTGTTGTGGAGCATGGATTCCATGAAGAGGGCGGACTGGGTGACCCCATCGATAATGGGAATTTTCAGCCGCTCAGAGATCTCCTCTCCCATTCCGGCCAGGGAGACACAGGCCAGCACCACCACATCGGCGCAGTCCTTCTCCTTACATTCCCGCACCAGTGCCTCCAGGGGGGCGAGGGCGGTCTCAGGGCTGACGTCTAAGAAGTCGATGTACAGGGACTTGATGGATAGGCACTTACTTGTAAGGCCGCAGCGCTCGATGGTGGTGCCGATGAGCTTGCGCTCCAGGTCGCCGCCGGAGGTGACAACGCTGAAGTGCTCTCCTAAGAGGCAGGCGCTGTAGTAGGCGGCCTCGGCGATGCTGATGACCGGAACCGGGAGAAACTTTTTTGCCACCTTGACGCCAACGTCACTGAAGCAGGCGATGATGGCACCGTCATAGTTGTCCCGGTGTTCCAGCAGCGTCTCCATCACCGCCAGTTCGGAGATGGTCTCATCCAATCGGGTGCGCAGCACATCGGGACCAAAGGGGACGCTGAGGGTCTTGACTAAAATGTTGGAGGAGAAGGCGGCTCGGGCAATTTTTTCGATGCGGCTGGTGGCCTTGGCGCTGGTGTTGGGGTTGAGCAGAAGCACCCGCTTAATGGGGCTGGGGGGCTGTGAGGCATCAGCGGGACGGCCGAGGGCGGAGCAGATTTCCACAATTTTTCCCGGCTGCAGTTCCTCGTAGGCGTAGTACTGCTGCGTGTGCCTGCGGTTGTGCTTGCGGAATTCATTGGGTGAGAGGAGCAGATATTTTTTGAAATACTTGTAGTAGTAGCGTGTGGCGGAGAAGCCGCAGCGGCTGGAGATCTCCGTGATGGTCAGGCTGGTACTCAGCAGCAGCTGCACCGAGTGGATCACCCGGTAGTAGTTGAGGATCTCGTTAAAGGTAATGCCGTACTTGTTTTTGAATTCGTTGGCGAGATACTGCACCGAGAGAAACTCCCGGCTGGCCATGTCGCTGAGGGTCAGCTTCTTCTCCAAGTTGTCCCGAATGAAGCTGTCAATATTTTTGAAGCGGGAAATATGAAGTTCTGCGTTGGGCACACCCTGCAAAATGTTAAGCAGGCTGTTGAAATGTTCTGTGAGGTATCGAAGCAGGTCGGTGCAGGCGGCAAGAATCTCCTCCCTGCTGCCGCCGTAGTACAGGGAGACCATTTGGGACAGGAGAGCTATGAAGTCCGATTTTTCCTGCCCCACAAAGGTGCGGGGAAAGACATAATTGAAGTTGCAGCTGAGATTCATTTTGCTGATATCGGGGAAATGCTCCTGTGCAAAAGTGCCATCGATGGAGAAGATCGCCACAAGGTTGTCGTCGGTGCCCTGGAGCCCCACCGGCTCGCTCAGGTTGACTACCTCGGTGTCCGATGGCTGCAGCTCGATGATCCCGGAGACAAATTTAATCTGCAGGGACCCCTTGAGTACCCAGAAGATCCGCAGTTGGTCGGAGAGGTAGTCGAAGGGGTAGTGGATCACCTTTTGCACAGATATTTGGATGGGGATGTTGTCGATCATAAGCACACCTCCGTAAGCCAAGGTACCAGCAACAGCCCGCTGCGCGCAGGAGACTGCTGCTGGTACCCTCTATTGTATCATAATTTTTCGGCGAGACAAGTAAAGCTTATCCCCTATACACATCTGCAAGAGTAGGGGAGAGCCCGACAGTGCCTCGGGGCTCCACGCTGCGGTAGGCGCCGATCTTGCTGGTGGAGAGGTTTTGGTAGATGAGGGCCTCCGCCAGCTTCACCGTGGAGGCGATGGGATCCACCACAGGGAGATGGAGTCGCTCCTCCAGCTTCTCTGAGAGCCCCGCCATGCCGGCGCAGCCGAGGCAGATGACCTCAGCGCCCCGCTCCACGGCCCGCTCTCCCGCCGACAGCAGCATCGCCTCCACCTCCTCGAGACTCTTCTCCTCCAAATCCAGCACAGCAAGGCCAGAGCTGAGTACCCCGGCGCAGCGGGACTCCAAGCCGATCTGCCGGACCCCCTCCTCTAAAAGGGGCTCCCAGCGGGCGGAAGTGGTGACGATGGAAAATTTGCTGCCAAGGAGGCAGGAGAGAAGGCAGGAGGACTCAAAGATGCCGATTACCGGCTTTTGGATGACCTCCTTACCGGCGGTCACTGCCGGGTGGGCGCTGAAGCAGGCAATGACAAAGGCGTCGTAGTTGGCCTCCTCACGCACCAAAATTTCCAGCAGGCTGGGGGTGGAGAGCACCTCGTCGAAAAAGCCCTCGATGGAGAGGGGACCGGCGGCATTGGTCCAGACGTCCACCTTGGTCCTTGGATCGGCGCAGCTCTGGGCGGCTGCGGCGATGGTCCGGGTCATCTCGGCGTTGGTGTTGGGGTTGATGACAAGGATCTTCTTTTCTGTACCCATGGATAACCCTCCTTCTATGTGGTTACAGCGGCTGGGTCAAAAGACCGTACATCTCGGGGCGGCGGTCTAAGAAGTAGAGGCAGCGGCGGCGCTCCTCACGGATGGTGTCCAGGTCCAGAGTAGCCAGCAGAATCTCGTCTGCATCTTTGGCCGCCTCTTTGATGATATGCCCCCGGGGAGCCATAAATTTGCTTTTTCCGATGAGATGGAGGTCCTTCTCCATCCCCTGCCGGTTGCAGGCGGCCATGTAGCAGAGGTTGTCGGTGGAGCGGGCGATCAGGTTGTGGTCCCAGATGTCCTCGTCCTGCTCACACCAAGCGGCGGAGACCAGCAGGCACTCCGCGCCCTTCAGGGCGAAAATGCGGCTGAGCTCGCAGATGCCGATGTCGTAGCAGATGATAGAGGCGAAGACGCCGTAGTCCGTTTGGTAGACGGGGGTGTCGTTTCCACGGGCGAAGTAGAGCCGCTCGCCGGCGAAGAGATGGCTTTTTGCGTAGCATCCCACAATGTCCCCCTCTGGGGAGAGAAAGGCCACGGAGTTGTAGAGGACCCCGGGGACATCCCGTTCCTCCACAAATCCCACCTGCAGGTAGACACCGTTTTCCTTCGCTATATGGCGAAATTCCTGTATGGAGGGGCCGTCAAGGGGCTCGGCGGCGGATAGATATCCCTCTCTCAGATCGTATCCGGTGACAAACAGCTCCGGGAGCACCGCGATCTGCGCCCCCTGCCGGGCGGCGTCTGCCACCATAGCGGCGCCTTTTTCGATGTTGGCGCGCTTATCCCCAAGGATGGTGTCCGATTGGAGCAGTGCGATGGTAACCTGTCTTGACATTCGTTTTTCCTCCCATCTTTTCTTATCCGTTGACGTCGGCGGCGGGCTGCTCGTTGTAGAGGAACCGCTGTCCCAGCTTAGTTTTTGTCATCAAGAGGTAGTAGACAAGGCCGGCAGGGATCAGACCCACAAACCAGCCGATCTCCACGATGATAATGGATGCCACGGCGCCCACGGCGATGGCGATGATGCCGCACCAGTTGACCCCGGCAAAGACGCCGTTTTGCTTGTACATCTCATTGATGGGCAGCTTGCGCCGGCGGATGATGTAGTAGTCCACCACCATGACGGCGAAGATGGGGCCGAGGAAGGCGGAGTATATCTGAATGAACAGGGCCAGCCCTGCAGCGGACTCATCGGTAACCAGCAGCCACGGACAGGTGCATACGGCGAGAATACCTACCAAGATGGCGGACTTGACAAAGCTGAGCTTAGTCAGATCCATCGACACATAGATGGGCGGCACCATGTTGTTGAGTACGTTGGTAGTGATCTGAGAGAATATAATAAAGAGCAAGGTTGCGATCAAAAGGACTTTGTTGTCCACAGTAGTGGAGAAGATGGCGATGGGATCATAAGTGCCGGTGGCAGCGGCCACGATCAGACCAATGCTGCACATCAAAACGGTAGCTGGCAGAATGGCGGCCGTGTAAATCCAAAAGCGGGTTTTGTCTCCGCCGGATTTAGTGAAGTTGCGGGAAAGGTCACTGACATTCAGCATTACGCCGGTGTAGAGGCCGAGGAAGACGGTGACGCCGCCCCAGAAGCCAAGGCCCCAGGTACCCTCGATGTTCACCACGGAGTCCTCCACCACGATCCCATATTTGCTGACAGTGACATAGGTCATGTACAAAAGCGTCACAATGATGAAAAAGGCGCCTACGTTTTCCAGCCATTTGATCCCCTTGAAGCCCTTAAGCACGAGGATGATCTGGGCGATGTGGAAGACGATGAAGCAGGCGATGACATTGTCAAAGCCAAAGAGTGTGTTGAGGACCAGGTTCACAGCCTCACCGCCCACCCAGCTCTGAAACCCAAACCACACCAGTGCCGGTATCGCACGGATCAGGCCGGCCAGCCGGGCACCGTTGATCCCAAAGCAGGTGCGCAGCTGGATGGTCATGGGGATGCCGTAGGTGTGGCCGGCCCGGCCGTTAAGCACCAGCGCCACGGCAATGAGCACGTTGCCGATGACCATGGCCACAAGGGACTGTACCAGATTCAGCGTGCCGAAGACAGAGGATCCGGCGGTGAAGGTGCCGATCACCACGCAGCCGCACAGCCACATGGCAAAATAGGACCCGCGGCTGGCGATGCGCTCCTTTGTGGGGAGCAGGTCCGGATCAGTTTTTGCGGAAACTTCCGGCTCCACATAGGCGTTTGCCTTCTGGATGTAGGAGACGATCTTCTCTTCCTTTTCCATAGAAATAGCTCCTTTCTACGTTATATTTTCTGCCGGGAAGAGTAAAATGGGCTTCCTGCAAAATTATTGTAGCACGGGACAAATTTCCGCCGCAGCCCCGGATTTTATGCTATAAAGCTTATGATTTTAAGGATTTTGATTTTTGCTGACTTGTCCGATGGGAGGATTTTTAGGTTGGCCGGACGTAAGATCGTACCAATTCCCCACTGTCCGTCTTGGAAAAAGAGCTGTAAAAGAGAACCGCTGTGCAGTCTTTGAAAAGAGGACACGGCGCGGTGTTACAGAGTGAGTGGAAGCAGTAGAAAATAATAGTATCGAATCTATTGAGATACCAAACAAGGGAGGCGCGCACCGATTGGTGCGCGCCTCCCTTGTTGCTTTACCGAAAGCGGTTATTTATCCAGTGGATTGTAGCAAAGGCAGCTATCCCTATATCAAGCAGAAATAGAAAAAAGCAGACTGCATTCAGCTGCCTCCTGTTTACCGTGCAGGATGCGGCGGGAGCTTGCCCGCCTTTAGAACCACATGGCCTTCTCCTCGCGAAACCGGGGCGGATCGCCGTACTGGTAGGGGTTGTAGCAGCCGCGGTTGCAGCCAAACTCCTTCAAAAATTTGATCCGGTTTTCCTCAGTCCACTCCACCAGGGACATCCCGTCAAAGTCCTCAACGGCGCCGGTGGTCATGCGGTTTTGAAAGTACCACTCCACCACGGTCTCACTGCCCTTGTGGAAGAATTGCCGGATCTCCCAGATTTCCACCTTTCCTCTGGTGTTCCACTCCTCGAACCAGTGCTTGACCAGATCCCGGCCCTGGTACCTTGGCCCCCAGCTCTCCACATAGACCACGTCCTCGGCAAAAATAGACTCTATGCCAAGGTTCTGCTGCTGCAGCCACATGTCAAACCACAGGCGCAGGATTCTTTCCCGTTCCTCCATGTTCTGTCACCTCCGAAAAGACTTCAGGGTGAGTATAGCATGGAAGAGGGTGTTCGACAAGATAGAGCAAGGGAGTACCGGTCCGGCGCTCTTTCCCGGCGCTATGTACCGCCGCCCGGTCAGGGCGGCGTGGGCGCCGTCAGAAGGTTACGACAGAATCGCAGCAGCGGAAGTCGGTGTCAATCGTGTGGGCGATCAGGCGGGCCTTGAAATTCCGCTGGTTGCACATGGCGCTGACATTCCCGCCGGAGGCGTCCAAATCCTCCGGGACGACAAACTTGATGCATTTGACCAGCACGTCGCGGCAGGAAGGGTAGCTGTGGGCCGGGATCGTCACGGCCTTCATACCCCGCTGATGCTCCTCTCCGTACTGATCTACCTCTGTCAATATGACCGCAAGGGCCACCCGCTTGCCGGGGCAGACGTTCTTAATCGTTGCACTGAGCTGGAGGATCCGGCCCTGGGACTCCAAATAGGTGTCGCCGAGGTCCACCTCCACCGCGTCGGAGCACCCATCTGCGGCGAGATCCACTGGAACAGGGCAGGGCTCGGGATGCACCACAAGGTCACAGGTCACATCCACTGTCGGAGCGGGGAAGGTGACCACGTTTCCCTCCGTATCGGAATAGGAGATGGACTGGTTGACCAATTTGGTGCCGGACGTCTGGGCTGTATGCCGGATGAAAAATTCTAAGACGGCGCTCTCGCTGGCGGTCACCCCCAGCTGGGGAATGGTCCACCGCAGGGACCGGGCGTCCAGCATAGCGGCGGAGCCCTTGCTGGGCGACAGGACATTGGTGATCACAAAGTCCGGGTTGAGAAGCTCATCAATGACAATATTGGTGGCGCCGGGATTTGAGATATTGGCCGCCAGATCGGCGAAGAGCTGCTCTAAATCTGCGGCGTCCGGTGTGACGGCCACATGGGAGGCGTCCGGATCGGTGGCCCACTCATTCAGGGTATCCACGTCCACGCCGTCTGTGCCCACCAGCCCGATGCAGTAGATGATAATCCCCTGGGCTCTGGCCGCCGCGGCTACCGGAGCGGGGGGAAGGCCGGCGGTGGTGTTGCCGTCGGTAAACATCACCATGACCTTGGCATTGGCGGAGAGGGGGTCAAACAGCTCCGTGGCCTTGGTAAAGGCGTCCGCGTGGTTGGTGCTGCCGCCGGCGGTCAGGGCGTCCACGGCGGCCTTCAGCGTATCCACAGAGGTGATCAGCTGCGTGTCGGCCACGGCGGTATTGGCGAAGCTCACAATACCGATATGGCTGCCGGAGCCGATCTGCCCGTCCTGAACGCCGTCGGTGGCCTCCTCGATGATGTCGATAAAGGTGTTGGCGCCCAGCTTCATGTTTTCCAGCGCCGTGCCGGCCATGCTGCCGGAGCGGTCCAGAATCAGCACAATGTCGGTGGGGTGAGAGATGATATCAGGAGCAGCCGTCAGGGCAAGCGTCACGCGCAGGGAGCCGTCACAGCTGATCTGATCCATGTTGATTACTTTGTTCGAGTTTGTAACACCCATTTGTGTTACCTCCTTCTGGGGGTCAGCCCCACTCTATCCTATGAAGCGGGGCGCCTATCTGCCACGGCTTCAGGCGGTAGGGCGGGCAGAAAAGACAAGCTCCTGCGTACCGTAGGATACGCAGGGGCTGTTTCTTGTTGATGGACCGATGTCCGATCGGTCCTTTGGCCGCTGACTGCCGAAAATCGTGGGCTGTTCATGATCATGATGCAGGTTGCGTCGTCGTAGTCCACCTCGAAGCCGTGGACCTCGCCCAGTCCCTTCGTCGTCGTTACAGAGCGCCTCAACTGGCCAAAAATTGGCGGCGCTTTTGCGCCGTACGAGCGTTTTGCCGCAGGCAAAACCTCGGCGCAGGCGGAATTCACCGCACATCCGTAAGGCGGCTTTGCCGCCTTACGGATGTGGCGTACCCCTTGCGGGTGCTTCCGCCGTGCAATTGAAATTTCCCGTGGAAGGGACGGTTAAGATCGGCATTTTCCGTTCTTAGATTTGTCGACAGGAGAATCGCCCAACGGCCCTTCCGGGCCGCGCGCCGAGTGGCGCGTAATTCCCGGCCAATGGCCGGGAATTGCGCAGGGGCGGCTCTGCCGACCCCGAGCATTGAAATACCAAAGGGTGGAGGCCGCCTAAGGTGGCCGGAACCCAAAACAACAAGGACATCCGGAAGGATGTCCTTGTTGTTTTGGTACGCCCGACTGGATTCGAACCAGCGACCTTCAGAGTCGGAGTCTGACACTCTATCCAACTGAGCTACGGGCGCTTATAAAATTACCTCAAATAGTATACCTGATTTTCCCGGTTCTGTAAAGCATTATTTTTGAAAAATCAAAATTTTCTTGGCAACCCTTGGAGATAAAAGAAATGGGCAGCCCAAATAGCAGGGAGAGCCGTGCCGCCCCGTCTGTACAGGGCGGCACGGCCTTAAAAAACGATGCTATGGCAGGCATCTGCACCGCGCACAGCGGCAGCTTTAGGCCATCTTCTCCTTGATATGGCTCAGACGGTCCAGAGCCTCGTTCAAGGTGCTGTCCAGTTTAGCAAAATGGACGCGGACGATGCTCTTGATATCCGGCTCGTTGAAGAAGGAGGTGCCGGGGACACAGGCCACGCCCACCTTTTGCGCCATCTCCACGCAGAAGTCCACGTCGCTCTGGCCGGGCTTCATATAGGGGCCCATGTCAGCCAAGACGAAGTAGGCACCCTGGGGATCAGTGAAGGGGATGCCGATGTTCTTCAGTCCGTCAGTGAAGAGCTTCTTCATGTGGGCGTAGTGGGCGCCAAACTCCTCGTAGTAGCTGTCCGGCATGTCGAGACCCACAATGGCCGCCTCCATCAGGGGGGAGGGGGCGCCCACAGTGTTGAAGTCGTGGTACTGCTTGATGCGGTCCATGATGGGCTGGGGCGCGATGGCGTAGCCAAGACGCCAGCCGGTGATGGAATAGGTCTTGCTCAGGCTGGAGCAGGAGACCGTGCGCTCCCACATGCCGGGGAGGCTGTTCATATAGGTGTGCTTGTGGCCGTCGTAAACGATGTGCTCATAGACCTCGTCCATGATAGCGTACACGTCGTACTTGATGCACAGATCCGCAATCAGCTTCAGCTCGTCGTAAGTAAACACCTTGCCGCTGGGGTTGGAGGGGTTGCAGATCAAAATGGCCTTGGCACCCTGCTTGAAGGCATCTTCCAAGACATTGGGATCAAAGTTGAAAGCCGGAGGAACCAAGGGGACGAAAATCGGCTCGCAGTCGGCCATAATGGCCTGGGCGCGGTAGTTCTCAAAATAGGGGGAGAACATGACGATCTTGTCTCCGGGGTTGGTGAGGGCGAAGATGGTGTCCACCATAGCTTCAGTGGAGCCGATGGTCACAACAATCTCGGTGTTGGGATCCAGCTTGCGGCCCATGAAGCGGCCGCACTTGCGGGCCAGCGCCTCGCGGAAGTTGGGGGCGCCCATGGTAATGGGGTACTGGTGGGGGCCCTGATGGCTTACCTCTTCCAAGCGGTCCAGCATCTCCTTGGGGGGATCAAAGTCAGGGAATCCCTGGGCCAGGTTAATGGCCCCGCAGTCAAGGGAGATACGGGTCATCCGGCGGATAACAGAGTCCGTAAATAACTTGTTCTTTCTGCTCAGTTCCTGCATAATGTACGCTTCCTCTCATAATTGGATTTATCCGCCGCGGAAGATGGCGGCAAATAGGCAAATAGTAAAATAAGTTTAGTGGATGCCAAGGTCCTCCCCCTTGGCGGAGGAGAGGCTGTTGGCGGTCAGGACGGCGTCCAGACGCGCCGCATCGGACACGCGGAAGATCATGTAGGCGAGGCCGTTGGACTGACCGAACACAGAGTACATGTACTCAATGTCAATCTCCTCCTTGGACAAAATGCGCAGCACCGAAGCCAGCCCGCCGGGGCGATCCGGGACAGCCACCGCCACAACCGGGGTCATGGACAGGATAAAGCCGTGGTCCAGCAGAATGGAGGCAGCCTCCTGAGGCTTGTCGACAATGACGCGCAGCACGCCGTAGTCGGTAGTTTCCGCTATATGGATGGCCCGCAGGTCGATGTGGTTTTCCGATAAGATATCGGTGATTTCAGACAGCTGGCCGGTTTTGTTCTCTAAAAATACGGAGATCTGTTGAATTGTCATGGCAGGTATCCCCTTTCTGTTACAATGTAGATGATTTCGTGTAGACTCCTGCGCCTATGGAGCAGGCGGGTATCCTCAGATCTTGCGCTTGTCGATGACGCGGACGGCCTTGCCCTCGCTGCGGGCAATGGACTTGGGGGCCACCAGCTTCACCTTGGCGTAGATGCCCAGCATGGCCTTCAGCGCGGCAACAATCTTCTTCTCACGGTCGGCCACTTGGCTGAGCTGGTCGGAGAACATCTCCGGCGTCATCTCCACCTGGACCTCCAGCGTGTCGGAGTTGTTGACCCGGTCCACGATGATCTGATAGTTAGCGCCATAGCCCTGCTCCAGCAGAACGGTCTCGATCTGGGAGGGGAAGACGTTGACACCCTTGATAATCAGCATGTCGTCGCTGCGGCCCATGGGCTTGCTCATCTTCACGTGGGTGCGGCCGCAGGAGCACTTCTTCCGGCTGAGCACGCAGATGTCACGGGTGCGGTAGCGCAGCAGGGGGAAGGCCTCCTTGGTGATGGAGGTGAACACCAGCTCGCCCTGGCTGCCGTCGGGGAGAACCTCGCCGGTCTCAGGGTCGATGATCTCGGCGATGAAGTGGTC
>CAJFUI010000140.1 GCA_904420145.1 uncultured Oscillospiraceae bacterium | reverse complement strand
CAACACCATGGTGCCGCAGGGCAGCGCCACCCGTGCCCAGACGGCTACTCTCCTCATGCGCTTCCTTCAGAACATCGCGGAGTAATAGGGGGCATCAATAAGAAAGCTGACTAACTCCTTTTCTTTTGGGAGAGGGAGAGAGCCGGCGATGCAATAGACAGCCGGAGGGCGCTCCAAATGGAGTGCCCTCCGGCCGCTTTGCCTGTAAACGGTGGGGACTATTGGAAAGGAAAGGGATAGATTTGGTTTTTCCTTGTAATCCCGTCGGATTTCTGTTATAGTAATATCTGTATGGGCATAAGCCTTATGCCTTATGCGTTTGTGCCCTCTGGGCGGCGTGAATTTTGGACCATAGAGGAGTTGGAGCCCTTTGGATAGCCTGCGGCTGCTGTGGGACAGCATCAACTGGTCCCTTCTTTTGGATATGCTCTCCCGGGTTTTGGCGGTGCTGGTGTGCCTGACGGTCCACGAGACCTGCCACGGCTTGGCTGCCTACGCCCTGGGGGATCCTACCGCCAAGCGGATGCAGCGGCTGTCCTTCAACCCGCTGCACCATATCGACTGGCTGGGTCTTGCCTGCATGCTGCTGGTGGGCTTTGGCTGGGCCAAGCCGGTGCCGGTGGATATGCGCTACTTCAAAAAGCCCAAGGAGGGAATGGCCCTTACCGCCCTGGCGGGTCCAGTGTCTAACTTCCTCTTGGCGGTGGTGTGCCTTGTGCCCTTGGGCTGGATGTATCATAATGCTTTAGCTACGGATTTTAATTTGTGGCTCTATAACTTTTTGTTTACGCTGGTGCTGATGAACTTGGGCCTGGGACTGTTTAATCTGCTGCCGATTCCGCCCCTCGACGGGTCCAAGGTCCTGTTTGCTTTTCTGCCGGACAGGCTGTATTTGCAGCTGATGCGCTATGAGCACTTTGGTATGCTGATACTGCTGGTGCTGGTATACTTTGATTTCGGCAGCGACTTTTTGAGCAATGCCATTGTGGCTGTGTTCAACTTTCTTTGGAATTTGATCGTACTGTGAGGTGTCAACACTGGAGAGCCCTGTATTTAAGCTGGAAAATGTGGTCCACAAACGCGCCACGGAGGAGCTGGAGGATTTTGAGGGTCCTCTGGACCTGATCCTCTTTCTTTTGAGCAAAAACCGAATTGAGATTCAGGACATCCCCATCGCCCTGATTCTGGACCAATATTTGGCTTATCTCGACCAGCGGCAGCAGATGGATTTGGAGGTGGCCAGCGAGTTTATCACCATGGCCGCCCATCTTATGTATATCAAGACCCGCATGCTGCTGAGCCTTGAGGATGAGGAGGCCCAGAGCGAGATGGACCAGCTGATCAAATCCCTGGAGGAGCGGCGCAACAGCGAGACCTTTCAGCGGGTAAAGGAACTTGCAGAGCGGCTGGGCCCTATGGGGGAGTTTGGCCGCAACATCATGACCAAAAACCCGGAGCCCATGGAGCACGGGAAAATCTACGAGTACAACCACGAGAGCACGGATCTCCTCCGCGCCTTCCAGACCATTCAGGACCGGGGCGAGCGCCGCTCGCCGCCGCCGGTGAGTTCCTTCCGGGAGATTGTCCGGCAGGAGCCCTACTCCGTGGCGGACAAGGCCATGGAGATCATCCGCCGCCTGCGTAGCGGCGGCGTCACAAGGTTTCTGCTGCTCTTTCGCGGCAGCCGCAGCCGCAGCGAGGTGGTGGCCACCTTCCTGGCGGTTTTGGAGCTGTGCCGGAACCGTGTTTTGAAATTGGCGGGCGGGGAGACGGACTGCACCGTGACGCCTCTGCAGACAGAGGACGATTCTATACCCGTGTGAGGATAAAAACGGATGAATTTGGATATGAAAGAGATGGAGGCCGCGGTGGAGGGCATTCTCTTCGCCGCCGGCGAGTGCGTGGACATTAAGCGGATCTGCCTCGCTGTGGAGGCGGATCGGGCTACGGTGGAGCAGATCCTGCAGAAGCTTAGTGACTATTACGCCTATGAGCGCCGTGGTATCCGCCTTCTGCGCATGGAGGACAGCTATCAGCTCTGCTCCGCGCCGGACTATGCGGACGTGATCCGCAAGGCCTTTGAGATCCGCAAGAGCGCCAAGCTCAGCCAGCCGGCGCTGGAGGTGCTGACGATCATCGCCTATTACCAGCCCACCACCAGGGCCTATGTGGATCAGGTGCGGGGGGTGGACAGCTCCTATACCATCGGCCTGCTTTTGGAGCGGGATCTGATCGAGGAGTGCGGCCGGCTGCAGGTGCCGGGACGGCCTATCCTGTACCGCACCACAAAAAATTTCCTCCGCTCCTTCCACTTGAGCTCCCTCGAAGAGTTGCCGGAGATCCCGGGCATGGAGGCGGAGGGCCAGCTGCGCTTTCGTGAGGACGGCTCTACCGCCGATTCTGTAAGGGCTGTAAATACGGAGACCGCGGCGGAGAAACCCTGAGAGCGGGGAGAGGAGGCGGCTTTGTGACCGGATGGATCCTATTGGCGGCGATAGTGCTGCTGTTGCTGCTGGTTTGCCTGACGCCGGTGGGCATCTATGCAGCCTACAACGGCGGCGAATTCCTCCTGCGGCTGCTTCTGGGTCCTTGGCATGTGGACCTCTATCCGCCCAAGGAGAAACAAAAAAAGAGAGCGCCAAAGAAGGATGCAAAAGAAACGCCGGAGAAGACGGAGCCGAAGATGAAGCGGCCTAACCGGGAGCAGATCCGCTACACGCTGCACGTTTTGCCGCCGCTGCTGAAAAAGGCGGTGGGGCGGACAAGGCGGCGCATACTGGTCTCCCCCCTGCGCTGTCAGGTGATCTTTGCCGGGGAGGACCCGGCGGATGTGGCCAATCGATACGGGAAAGCTCAAGCCCTTGTCAGCGCCCTGTTTCCGGCGCTGGAGCGCTTAGTGCGCATAAAGGATCCTGCGATACGCCTCTCTACCGACTATGAAGGGGAGCGGACGGAGGCCGAGGGGGAGATAGGTGTCCGCATCCGTATCGGCGATATATTGATCATTGGAATATCCGCTGCGGCAGGCCTGATCCGGTGGCTGATCGGCTATCAGCGCCGGGCCGCGCCGACAGAGAAAGAGAAAGAGAAACAGCAGGCGCAGGCCGCCTGAGAAAGGAAGGCATGATGGACAAAAAGAATTCCCTCAATGAGATGCTGCAGGATGCCATGGGCAAGGTGCGGGAAATGGTGGATGCCAATACCATTGTAGGCCAGCCCATTGAGACAAAGGACGGCGTGACGCTGATCCCCATCTCCAAGGTCTCCTTCGGCTTTGGCGGAGGCGGCGGGGAGTACAGCGGCAAGACGGCCGCCGGGGAGAAAAACCTGGGCGGCGGTGTCAGCGCCGGTGTGAAGATCGCGCCGGTAGCCTTCCTGATTGTCAAGGAGGGGACGGTGCGGGTCATGCCTGTGGCGGTTCCCGCCGCCACCACTATGGACCGGGTGGTGGAGATGGTACCGGATTTGATCGAGAAAGTCTCCGGCATGCTGAAGAAGGAGAAAAAAGACGAGGATGCGGAGGAGGACGATGTGGTGTTCTGACCACGCCCTTCGCCAGGACAGACAAGCGGCGCCATAGGCCGTTCTATACCGTTTCTGTTTTTGCTTGGCTATTGGGATTCACTTGGCGTCTGTAAGCCTTTTTTGAGTTTGAGGCTTTTATAATTATTTCCAGTTTGGGTTGGCAGAAAGCGGGACAGGATAACCACAGCTTTTTCAATGAGGTGATGGTTATGCGCCGTATCATTTGCTCACTGCTGCTTGCTGTCCTGTTGCTGTCGGGGTGGAGCGAACCCGTCTCTGCCGTGGGGACCTCCGCCCGGGCCGCCATTTTGGTGGACGCGGACAGCGGCCGGGTGCTCTATGAGCAGAACGCCGACGAGCAGATGCTCATCGCCAGCATTACCAAGATGATGACGGCGGTGGTGGCCTTGGAGAACTGTCCGACTGACCGGCTGTATCAGGTGCAGTCCACCGATATGGCGGAGGGCTCCTCCATGTATTTGGCGGTGGGCGAGGAGCTGACCTTAGAGGAGCTGCTCTACGGTCTCATGCTCTCCTCCGGCAACGATGCGGCCCTGGCCGTGGCCCACTGTGTCGCCGGCACAGTGGAGGATTTTGTTGCCCTGATGAATGACAAGGCAAAGGAACTGGGACTGGCCAATACCTCCTTTGCCAACCCTAACGGCTTGGACGCCGAGGGGCACTACTCCTCTGCCCGTGATATGGCGACGCTGGCGAGCTACGCTATGGAAAATGAGGCGTTTTCCCGGATTGTCTCTACCAAATCCATTACCATCGGCGCCCGGACTCTGACCAACCACAACCGCCTGCTGAGCAGCTATGAGGGCTGTGTGGGGATCAAGACGGGCTATACTAAGGCGGCGGGCCGGACCTTAGTGTCCGCCGCGGTGCGGCAGGAGCAGCTGCTGATTGCGGTGACCCTCAGTGACGGCAACGACTGGCAGGACCATCAGAATCTCTTTGACTACGGCTATGCTTCCTATCCTAAGACTGCTGTTTTGAAGGCGGAGGAGCAGGTGGGGACCGCCCTTGTGAAGGGCAGCAGCGTCCTCTCCGTCCCGGTTTTGACGGGGACGGGCTTCTCCTATCCTTTGGCGGCGTCGGAGGTGCCGGAGGTCTCCTATCGCTACTATGAGCAGATCACAGCGCCTGTTGTGGCCGGCGCTGTGGTGGGGGAGGCGGTGATCTCCCTCCAAGGCGGAGAGATCGGCCGCGTGCCGCTGATCTGCGGTGAGGATGTGGGGATGACCCTGCCGAGGAACTGAGGGCATCGCCCTTTGGATTTAGTGAGACCGGGAGGTTTTTAGGATTCCATGGAGGAGAGACTGCAAAAGATCATTGCCTCGGCGGGCATCTGCTCCCGCCGGGCCGCCGAGGACTATCTGCGCGCGGGGCGGGTGACCGTCAACGGCAAGGTTGTCCGCCTTGGTGACCATGCGGACGAGACGCTGGATGAGATCTGCATAGACGGAAAGCCCATTGGAGAGCGGGAGGCGCCGGTCTACCTGATGCTCCATAAGCCTCGGGGCTATACCTGCACCCTCTCCGACCCCCACGCCGCCCACCCAGTGACGGAGCTGCTCACCGACTGCAAAGCCCGGGTGTATCCCGTGGGGCGGCTGGACGTGGACTCCGAGGGGCTGCTGCTGTTGACCAACGACGGCGCCTTGGCCCACCGCCTTCTCCACCCCAGCTTCGGGGCAGAGAAGGTCTACTACGTAACGGTGACCGGGCTGCAACCCGATTCCGTCCGGCGATTGCGGGCGCTGCGGGAGATTGACGGGGAGAAGATCCGCCCAGCGGAGGTAGAGCTTTTGCGGGAGGGGCGGGAGGCGGTGCTCTCCTTTACCCTCCACGAGGGGAAAAAGCGGCAGATCCGCCGGATGTGCCGTATGGTGGGGCTGTCTGTCCGCCGGCTCTGCCGGGTTGCGGAGCACGGCGTTCTTCTGGGAGATCTGCCCGTGGGACACTGCCGGGCGCTGACGGAGGAGGAGATTGCCCTGCTGCGGCGGGCTGTTGGGACGGAGTAAGAACCATTTTAGAAGTTTACATAATTTTGATGTTTCCGGCTGTTGCAGCTGGGGTGTTTAGCAATTTGTATGAGAGATAACTATGACGTAGTTGTGATCGGCGGCGGCCCTGCGGGGATGATGGCCGCCATTACCGCCGCGGAGAACGGCGCCTCAGCGGCGCTTCTGGAGCCTAAGGAGCGGCTGGGAAAGAAACTGAATATTACCGGCAAGGGCCGCTGCAATTTGACCAACAACTGCTCCGAGGCGGAGCTGCTGCAGAATGTCCCCCAGAACGGACGATTTCTCTACAGCGCCTTTTCTCAGCTGAACAGCCAGGATGTGATGGCCTTTTTTGAGAACCTTGGTGTGCCGCTGAAGACGGAGCGTGGGAACCGGGTGTTTCCTGTTTCAGACCGGGCCTTCGACATCAGCGGCGCCTTAGAGCGGCGGCTGAAGGCGCTTGGGGTAGAAATTCGGAAGGACCGGGCGGAGGAGCTGCTGCTCAGTGGGGACCGCCTCACCGGCGTGATGGGCGCCGCCGCACGCTATACGGCCCCCTGCGCGGTGGTGGCTACCGGGGGGCTGTCCTATCCACTGACCGGCAGCACCGGCGACGGCTATCGCCTTGCCGCGTCCGTGGGCCACACCATCGTCCCCACAAGGGGATCCTTAGTCCCTCTTGTGGAGGAGGGGAGCGCCTGTGCGGCGCTGCAGGGCCTCAGCCTGCGGAACGTGCGCTTGTACGTCTATGAGGACGGGAAGGAGATTTTTTCCGATTTTGGGGAGATGCTTTTCACCCACTATGGCGTCAGCGGACCGCTGGTCCTCTCCGCATCTGCCCACATGCGGCATTTTCATCAGAAAACCTATCTGCTGCGCATTGACCTAAAGCCCGCTCTCGATGAGCAGACCTTAGACAGGCGGCTGCTGGCGGATTTTGAAAAGCATCTCAACAGCGATTTTATCAACGCCTTAGGGGAGCTGCTGCCTCAGAAATTGATACCTGTCTATATAGAGCGGTCCGGCGTACCGCCCCGGTGCAAGGTGCACTCCATCACCCGGGAGCAGCGGCGGGAGCTCGTTCACTTGCTGAAGCATTTCACCATTCCGATCCGCGGCCCCCGCGGCGTGGAGGAGGCCATCGTCACCTCCGGCGGCGTCAGGACGGCGGAGGTAAACCCCTCCACCATGGAGTCCAAGCTGATCCACGGCCTGTATTTCGCCGGGGAGGTGCTGGATGTAGACGCCTATACCGGCGGTTTTAACCTGCAGATCGCCTGGTCCACGGGCTTTGTGGCGGGACAGCACGCGGCTTGGTCCGCAGAGGGATAACAAAAGAAAAAGAGGGAGAAATTCATGGCAGAAAAACACTATTCTATTGCGATTGACGGTCCGTCAGGAGCGGGGAAGAGCACCTTGGCTCAGGCGGTGGCAAGGGAGCTGGGGCTGGTCTATGTGGACACCGGGGCCATCTACCGCTCTGTGGGCTACTATGCCTACCAAAAAGGGGTGGACCCCAGGGATCAGCAGGCGGTGGCGGCCCTTCTGCCGGAGATTCACATTGAGATCACCTATGGGGAGGACGGCCTGCAGCACATGCTCCTCAACGGGACAGACGTTACCAGGGAAATCCGGCTGCCGGAGATCTCCATGTACGCCTCCCATGTCTCGGCAATTCCGGCAGTGCGCGCTTTTCTGCTGGATATGCAGCGCGAAATGGCCCGCTCCCACAGCGTGATTATGGACGGCCGGGACATCGGCACGGTGGTGCTGCCCGACGCCGATGTGAAAATCTTTCTGACCGCCGCCCCGGAGGACCGAGCACGCCGCCGCTTCCTGGAGCTGGAGCAGCGGGGGACGCCCCAGGAGTATGACCAGCTCCTTGCGGAGATTAAGCAGCGGGATTACAACGACGCGCACCGCGCTTCTTCGCCCCTGCGCCAAGCGGAGGATGCGTTGCTCCTTGATACCACGGGAAATACCTTTGAGCAGAGCCTCGCGCTGCTGCTTAAGACTATTCGGGAGAAGCTATGAATCGGTTTTATGTGTTGATTTATACCATTGTCAAGCCCTTCGTTTGCCTGCTGTTTCCCTTCCGGGTGCGGGGGCTGGAGCGCTTGCCCACGGGAGGAGCGGTCCTCTGCGCCAACCATGTGAGCGCGGCGGACCCGGTGCTGATCGCGGTGGCCCTGCCCAAGGACGCTGGGCTGCGCTTTATGGCCAAGAAAGAGCTCTTCGGCAATCGACTGGTGGGCTGGTTTCTGCGCAAATGCGGCGCATTTCCCGTAAACCGGGGGGAAAATGATATGAGTGCCATCAAAACGGCCCTGAAGTGTCTGCAAAGCGGGGAGAAGCTGATGATTTTCCCAGAGGGAACACGGGTGGACCACGAGGGAGATACCGAGGCAAAGGGCGGTGCGATTATGCTCTCCACCCGCACAGGAGTCCCCCTGGTACCGGTCTACTGCGGTGAGAAAAAGAAGTTTCTGCGCAGGAGCACGATCGTTTTCGGGGAGCCCTACATACCGGCGATTGCCGGCCGCCGCGCCACGGCTGAGGAGAACCACCGGCTGGCGGAGGAGCTGCTGGAGAAGATTTATGCTCTGCGGGAGACGGCGTAGGCCGTTGCCCTGAGGGAATAGAGAGGAGCGCTTGTATGGAGGTCCTGTTGGCCCAGTCCGCCGGTTTTTGCTACGGCGTTCAGCGGGCGGTGGAGCTGGCGGAGAGGGCGGCCGCAGCGGGAGAAAAGCCGGTGATGCTGGGCAGTGTCATCCACAACCGCCATGTCATCGATGATTTGCTGCGCCAAGGCGCCCGGCTGGTAGAATCGCCGGAGGAGGTCAGGCCGGGTGAGACCGTGGTGATCCGTGCCCACGGTGAGGGCGAGGCGGTGTTCCAGCAGCTTGCCGCCCGTGGCGCCAGGATTTTAGACGGCACCTGCCCCCATGTCCGGCGGATTCAAAAAATTGCCCGCACTGCCGCGGAGGAGGGTCGGCAGATGGTGCTCATCGGCAGCGCCAACCACCCGGAGATCCGCGGCATCTGCGGCTGGGGAAGGGACGTCCTTGTTTTTTCCGGGCCTGAGGAGGTCTCCCAGTGGCTGCGGGAGACGCCGGAAGCGGCCCATTGGCCCTTAACAGTGGCCGCCCAGACCACCCAGATGCAGGAAATTTGGGAAAGTTCTTTGAATTTGCTAAAAAAACAGTGTACAAATTTGAAAAAGTTTGATACAATATGTTTTGCTACGCAAAAACGTCAAGCTGAAGCGGCGGAGATCGCCGCCCAGGTGGACGTGATGGTGGTGGTCGGCGACCGAACAAGCGCGAACAGCCGGCACCTGTGCGAGCTGTGTCAGGAGCGGTGCAGCCGCGTCCATCTGATTGAGGGCGCGGAGGAGCTGACGGCGGACAAGCTTGCCGGCTGCCGGAGGGCGGGGCTGACGGCCGGCGCCTCCACGCCTGCGAGCATCATAAAGGAGGTCAACAAGACGATGAGCGAAGAAAAAATCATGAGCGAGGGCACCGAAAATTTTGCCGAGATGTTTGAACAGTATACCAATACTTTGCATACAGGAGATAAGGTCACCGGCGTGGTCACTGCAATCACCCCCACCGAGGTCCATGTGGATCTGGGGTGCAAGCAGGCTGGCTACATCCCCATGGACCAGCTGACGGACGATCCTGATGCCAAGCCCGAGGATGTAGTCAAGGTGGGCGATGAGGTAGAGCTGTTCGTTGTCCGCGTCAACGATGTGGAGGGCTATGCCACTCTCTCTAAGAAGCGTCTCGATGCCAACAAGATCTGGGACGTCTTGGAGGAGGCCGTCGAGAATAAGACGGTGATGGAGGGCGTCGTCTCCGAGGAGAACAAGGGCGGCGTCGTGGTATATATTAAGGGTGTCCGCGTATTCGTCCCGGCCTCCCAGTCCGGCCTGCCCCGTGATGCCGCTATGAGCCAGCTGCTCAAGCAGAAGGTGCAGTTGCGCATTACCGAGGTGAACCGTGCCCGCCGCCGTGTGGTGGGTTCTATCCGCGCTGTGCAGCAGGAGGCCCGCGCTGCCGCTGCCGCCGCTGTGTGGGAAAATATTGAGGAGGGCAAGCACTATACCGGTACGGTCAAGAGCATGACCAGCTATGGCGTATTTGTGGACATCGGCGGTGTGGACGGGATGGTACATATCTCCGACCTGTCCTGGAGCCGCATCAAGACCCCTGCCGAGGTGGTCAAGGTGGGCGACACGCTGGATGTGTACGTCATCTCCTTTGATAAGGAAAAGAAGAAGATCTCTCTGGGTGTGAAGGACCGCTCCATCAATCCCTGGGAGAAGTTTATGGAGACCTATAAGGTGGGCGACGTGGCCAATGTGAAGATCGTCAAGCTCATGAGCTTTGGCGCCTTCGCCGAGGTGGTGCCCGGTGTGGACGGCTTGATCCACATCTCCCAGATCGCAGACCGCCGCATCGAGAGCCCTGCTGAGTGCCTGCAGGAGGGCGAGATGGTGGACGTCAAGATCATCGAGGTGGACGAGGAGAAGAAGAAGATCTCCCTGAGCATCCGCGCCCTGCTGAACGCCCCCCACGCTCCCGCCGCTGAGGACAGCGACAACGGAGAAGAGGCGGAATAACTCCTTTCGCTTGATTTTAGAAGCAGACGGTATCCTACCGTCTGCTTCTTTTTTGCCCGCTTCTCCTCTATTTTCCGGTATCTCGGGCAAATTTTCCAAAATTTTGTGTTATTTTTTGCTGCTTTGCTTGAAAAGTTTTCCAAAAGAGGATATACTATTTGTAATAGAAGAGTGTGTTCGTGAAAAAAGAGTAGGATTTGGTATAAGCTGAGAATAGGAGGGAATATGTTTAAGGCAGGGGACAAGGTCGTGCATCCCATGCACGGCGCCGGGGTGATTGACAGCATTGTCAGCGAACGGATCGGAGGAAAGACGCAGGATTACTATGTCTTTCACATGCCGGTAAGTGGTCTCGTACTGAAAATACCTGTTTCCAACAGCGAGATGATCGGCCTGCGGGGGATTGTGGACGCCGCCGGGGCGGATCTTGTGATCGCTTCTCTCTCAGCGCTGGAAGTGGAGCCCTGTACCAACTGGAACCGGCGCTACCGGGAGAATCTGGAGCGTCTGAAGAGCGGCAATCTTTATGAGGTGGGACGGGTAATCAAATGCCTGACGCTGCGGGATGCAGAACGCGGACTCTCTACCGGAGAGCGCAAGATGCTTCATAACGCCAAGCAGATTTTTATTTCCGAGATGGTACTGGCTATGGATGAGTCCTATCAGGTTATTGAATCCCGTGTGGCTGCCTCGATGATGGGTGAGGGTGCGTAGATGTTTCGATGGATTAAAAAGTGGATGCATAGGGAGGAAGAGGAGGAGCGCTTCTGCAGCGCTGTCATTCCCGCCGCCGGACAGTCAGCGCGGATGGGTGGGGAGAACAAGCTCCTCGCCGAGGTGGGCGGTATGCCGGTAATCGTCAGAACAGTCTTGACGGTGGGGGAATCGGATTATATCTCGGAGATTGTCGTAGCTGTCCGGGAGGAGGACCTGCTGACCTTCGCGGAGCTCTTCCGGGCCTATGAGGTTCCAAAGCCCTTGAAGATTGTGGTGGGCGGGGAGGACAGGATGGCCTCGGTGATGGCGGCCCTGGCGGAATGTGATCAAAAGGCGGTCTACGCGGCGGTACACGATGGCGCACGCCCCCTTGTTACCCGGGAAATCATTGATGAGACGGTGAAGAAGGCCTTCTCCTGTTCCGCTGCGGCACCGGCCGTGCCGGTGAAGGACACTATTAAGGTGGCGGTGGACCACATCATCAAGGAGACGCCCCAGCGCTCCACACTCTTTGCCGTGCAGACCCCACAGGTGTTCGATATCGCCCTGCTGCGGGCGGCGCTTCAGTCCGCCCGGGCGGCCCATGTACAGATTACCGACGACTGCTCCGCGGTGGAGCGCCTTGGCAAGGAAATTTACTTAACGGAAGGAAGCTATGAGAACATCAAGATCACCACGCCGGAGGATCTGATTCTGGCGGAGGCGATCACGGAGAGCAGGGGGTGAGGGGCTTTTGACAAGGCTGCGGATTGGCCACGGCTATGACGTCCACCGCCTGGTGGAGGACCGGCCCCTGATCTTAGGCGGGGTGCTCATCGACCACCCTAAGGGGCTCTTGGGACACTCGGATGCGGATGTATTGCTCCATGCGGTGATGGACGCCCTGCTGGGCGCGGCAGCCCTGCCTGATATTGGCCGGCAGTTTCCCGATACTGATGAGGCCTACCGGGGCGCCGACAGCCGGAACCTGCTGCGCCGGGTGGCAGCTTTGCTGAGAGAACAGGGCTATACCGTGGTTAATGTGGATGCCACTGTGCTTGCCCAGCGGCCAAAGCTTTTCCCCTATATGGACAGCATGGCGGCACATATTGCCGAGGATCTTGGCATCTCCCGGGAGCAGGTGAATGTAAAGGCCACAACAGAGGAGGGCCTTGGATTTACCGGCACGGAGGAGGGGATTGCCGCCCATGCGGTGTGCCTGATTGAAAGATAGAGAAGAAAATGTGTGAAAACTTTTACATTTGGCAGAGGATCCTCCTGTAACATGCAGATGCAGTGGAGCGCTCCATTCGGCTCGTTTGGCCGGAGGGAGCGCTCTTTGCGGGCGGGACGGGACGGCTGTGCGCTGTCTCGCCTTTTTGCCTCCGGGCTGGAACGATTTTGCGCCCCCTTCATAGGATACTTTGAGAGGGGGAATCTCAATGAACCAGTATCTCATCGTGTGCCGTTCGGTAACCCAGGCGCAGCGGGCCGGACGTCTGCTGACCTCCGCCGGCATCACAAATCGTGTATTTCGCTCCCCCGTCGGTCTGACGGAGCGGGGCTGCAGTTATTCTGTTAAGGTCCGGGAGAGCAGCTTTTGGCGGGCGCTTGCCCTTCTCCGGCAGGAGGGGATCCATCCGGTGAAGGCGGTCCGGATGGAAGGCGGCGTATATGCAGAGGTGCCGCTGGTATGATCTATTTCGACGCTGCCGCCACCTCTTTCCAGAAGCCTCGTGCCGTCAGAGAGGCGGTATACCGGGCGATGACGACGATGAGCTCTCCAGGGCGCGGCAATTACGCCAGTGCGGCCATGGCCGCAGACACCCTCTTTCAGTGCCGGCTGGAACTGGGAGAGCTCTTCGGTGTGGAGAACCCAGAGCAGATTGTCTTTACCAGCAACGCCACCCATGCTTTGAATATCGCCATTCACTCTCTTGTCCGTCCGGGGGGACGGGTGGTAATCTCCGGCTATGAGCACAACGCCGTCACCCGGCCCCTCCACGCCATCGACGGCCTTTCGATCCATGTGGTCAACACGCCGCTGTTTGATCAGGAGGCCATGGTGCGCGGCTTTCAAAATTTGATAACCAAGGGGACGGATGCAGTCATCTGCACCCATGTGTCCAATGTTTTCGGCTATATTCTGCCGATTGCCTCCATCGCCGCTGTCTGCCGGAGCTGGGGGGTCCCGCTGATTATCGACGCCTCCCAGTCCGCCGGCAGCCTGCCCATCGACCAGCGCCTCCTGCAGGCGGATTTTATCGCGATGCCAGGACACAAGGGGCTCTACGGTCCTCAGGGGACCGGTGTGCTCCTCTGCGGGCGGGAGGGGCTGCCGCTGCTGTATGGCGGCACGGGCAGCAACTCCAGGGATCAGGCGATGCCGGACTTTCTCCCGGACCGCATGGAGGCGGGCACCCACAACGTCCCCGGCATCGCCGGGCTGCTGGCGGGAGTGCGCTTTGTGCGGGCTATGGGCCCCGCAGCCATCCGCCGCCACGGCTACACCCTTAAGGAGCGGCTGCTGAGCGCCCTGGAGGGGGATGCAGGCTACCGTGTTTTCGGCTCCCACGACTATGACAAGCAGGCCGCGGTGGTCTCCCTTCTGCCGAGGGACGGCGGCTCGGAGGAGTTATGCCAGCAGCTGAGCGACCGGGGGATCGCTTTGCGGGGCGGTTACCACTGCGCTCCCTATGCCCACCAGACTGCGGGGACCATTGAGACGGGAACCGCCCGCTTTTCGGTTTCTGCCTTCAATCGCCTGTCGGAGGTGGATACTCTGCTTCGGCATTTGAAAAGTTTACAAAAATGATTCAATTTGCGGCTCCTTATTTCTTGCTTTTTCCATGGGTTTATTATAAAATATCATTAACTATGTAGATTATGTGGAGCGGCAGGCAGTAAGGAGCGCGCAATGGAGTATTTGGAGAGAGGCTTATATTATCTGCTCACAATGGAGCTGACCGATTTTTTGGATATTGCCATTGTATCCTATCTCATTTACCGTCTGCTTTCCCTCGTCAAGAGTACCAGTTCGGAGAAGCTGCTCAAGGGCGTTTTAGTGGTGATCCTCGCCCTCTGGCTCTCTTCAGAGTTCCGTTTGAACAGCCTGAATTTTATCCTGAATCGGCTGGTAGAATTGGGCGTTCTGGCTCTGATTATCCTCTTTCAGCCGGAAATCCGACGGATCTTGGAGCAGGTGGGCGGCAGCCGTTTCTCCTTTATGCGGGTGTTTGACAAAAAGGATCAGGTCAGCAGTATTGAACATGCCATCCGCGTGACTGCGGAGGCCTGTCATGAGATGAGCCGCGATAGGGTAGGTGCGCTGATCGTGTTTGAGCGCAAGAACCTGCTGGATGATATCCTCCGAAGCGGCACGAAAATTGACGCCGAGCCCTCTGTTGAACTGCTGAAGAATGTCTTTTTCGTCAAGGCGCCGATGCATGACGGCGCTATGATTATGCGGGAGGGCCGTGTGCTGGGAGCCGGGTGTATGCTGCCTCTGTCCCGCAACGTCAACCTCAGCCGCGACCTCGGTATGCGCCACCGGGCCGGCATCGGTATGAGCGAGAATTCTGACGCGGTGGTGGTGCTGGTCTCAGAGGAGACCGGCTCGATCTCTGTGGCGGTGGGCGGCATGCTCAAGCGGCACCTCACCATTGAGACGCTGCGCCTGCTCCTGAGCAACGAGCTGCTGCCAAAGGATGAGGAGCAGCAGGACAGCAAGAAGAAATTCCCGCTGAAGGAATTGCTGAAACGGAAGAAGGATAAGACAGACGATGAATAAGATTAAAAATTCAAAAGCCTTCCGCATCGGTATCTCCGTTTTGGCTGCCTTGTTGATCTGGCTGTATGTGGAGAATATTGATCCCTCTATCGTTTCCCTGGATGTGCGAAACATACAGGTGGAGTTTGTTGGGGAAGATACGCTGGCTGAACGGGGCCTAATGCTTGCCACTGATAAGGGCATGACTATTAACCTTGTGCTGCAGGGCCAGAGAAATGTGATCTCCCGGCTGGGGAATGGCAGCGGCGTCCGCGTGCGCGTGGATCTGTCCAGTATCACCAGCGTAGGGCAGTATAGTTTGGCTTACCAAGTAATCTATCCAGACAGTGTCTCTGAGAACAGCATAGATGTGGTGGAGGCCAGCGCCTACCGGATTACCTTGGATGTGGTGGAGCTGTATCAGAAGTCCATCACTATCCGCGGTGAGCGAGTGGGTTCTCCTGCCGACGGCTATATGGCGGGGGAGATGGACTTCAGTGTGGATACCATCCTTGTCAGCGGCGAGCAGCTGGCGGTCAGCAATATCAGTTATGCACTGGTAACGGTAGATCTGTCTGGCGCTACGGAGACCATTCACGCCTCGGTGAATTATGAGCTGATCGACTTTAACGGTGAGGTAGTAGATCCATCCAATTTCCGAATCGATGTGGAGACAGTGGATGTGACAGTGCCCATTTTGATGGTGAAGGAGCTGCCCTTAGTGGTGGACTTTGTCTCGTCCAACGGCTCTCAGGAGGCGGATATTGCCAGCAATATCTCGCCAAGAACCATTACCGTGGCAGGGGACCGCAGCAGCATCAGTACCTTGGAGGAAATTGTACTCACCGAGGTGGTCCTCAGTGAGGTGACGGAGGATACCTCCTTCACTGTGCCGATCCCGCTTCCCTCGGGGGCGATTAACGTCTCTGGGGAGACGGAGGCCACGGTGACCATCAGCTTTATGAATCTGGAGACGCGGACCTTTACTGCCACGAATTTCAGTTTTATCAACGCGCCGGATCTGGATGGCCGGGAGGTAACCGTGGTCACCAATGAGGTAGATGTGGTGCTCCGCGGGCCGGCAGAGGCGCTGGATACCATTGAGAGCTATAATATCCGCGTGGTGGGCGATATGACTGACGTCACCGCCGTCAACGGCAATTACGCCATTCCGGCCACCGTCTATGTGGACGGCAACGATGAGGTAGGGGCGATCGGCACCTATCAGATCACTGTGCGAATCAGTTCTTAGGGAGGTACGCCGATATGACCCAGGTCGCCACAGTGGAGAAGCTCCTCCAGGGGGGCAAGGCTGAAATCGCGGTGGTGCGGCAGTCCGCCTGCGGCCACGACTGTGCTGATTGCGCCGGCTGCGGCGTCATGGGCGGCCACGTGATCCGTACAGTGGCCCGCGACAGAGTGGGCGTAGCAGTCGGAGATAAGGTTTTAGTCTACAGTGATAACCGTCCTGTTTTAGGGGCAGCTGCCGCAGTTTACCTGCTGCCGGTTTTGTTTTTCTTCCTTGGCTATGCCATAGCACAGCAGACCGCACTGTTCGCCGCTCGGGTACTGATTACCATCGGCATAACGGCTGTAGGCTGTGTGCCTGCGGTTTTCTTAGATCGAAAGAGCCGCGGCGTCCGGTTTGAAATCACGCAGAGGCTCTGATTTAGCGGGATGTTTGGTTATGTACGGCCCGCTCTGGGCAGGTTATCCCAAGAGGAGCAGCGGCAGTATCAGGCCCTCTACTGCGGCCTGTGCAGCTGCCTTGGTGAGCGCTACGGCTTTGTCAGCCGCTTTATTTTGAACTATGACTTCACTTTTTTAGCAGCCCTTCTGGCCTCACCGGCCACCTGCGGGCAGTGCCGCTGTCCGGCCAATCCATTCAAAAAGCAGACGGCCATCTGTGACAGCGGGGCGTTGGAATTGGCCGCAGACTGCAGTGTTATTTTGACCTATTACAAGGTCTTGGATGAGATCGCGGACAGCGGCTTTTTCCGCCGGCAGGCCTGCCGGGTCCTCAAGGGACTGCTCTATTCGGCCCACCGCCGCGCATCCGCCCGCCGCAGGGCCTTTGAGGAGGCTACCGGCCGGCAGATGGCGCGGCTGGCGTCCCTTGAGAAGGAGCGCTGCGCGATATTGGACGAGCCGGCGGATACCTTCGCCATGCTGCTGGAGAGCGTTTCCTTAGAGGTGGAGGACCCGGTGCAGCGCCGGGTATTGTCCCAGCTGCTTTATCACTTGGGGCGGTGGATCTATTTGGTGGATGCCCTGGATGATTTGGAAAAAGACGCGGCAGAGGGGAACTATAACCCTATCGCCCTGCGCTTTGACGCTCCCTCAGGCAAGCTGTCTGAGCAGGAGCGGGAGCTGGTGGCCGCAACCCTTGACGCATCGATCCGTCAGATGGCCGCCGCCTTTGAGCTGGGGGATTTTGGCCCTTGGAAGAAATTGGTGGAATCTACGGTCTATGAAGGGCTGTATTGTGTGGGACATGCTGTTTTAGAAGGAACATTTCATGCCGCTGATTGGAGATCATATTTTGGCGGCAAGAAGGAGCAACTATGACCGATCCTTACAAAGTATTGAACATTCCCAGCACGGCGACTGATGAGGAGGTAAAGAAGGCCTATCGGGAGCTGGCCCGCAAGTACCATCCGGATAATTATCACGACAACCCCCTTGCGGATCTGGCCCAGGAGAAGATGAAGGAGATCAACGAGGCCTACGATACCATTACGAAAATGCGAGGTACGGGACATGGCGGCTCAGGGTCAGTAAACAGCAGCGGCAGCTACGGCTCCGCATCCTATGGCGGCTACAGGGGCGGCTATGACGGCGGCGCGGCTTTTCGGCAGGTTCGGGCGGCTATCAACCGCAATGATTTGAACACGGCGGAGCATGTGCTTAATATCATCTCCGAACACAATGGGGAGTGGTATTTCCTTAAGGGAGTTCTCTGCTACCGCCGGGGCTGGATGGATGAGGCGCTGCGCTGCTATGAGACCGCCTGCCGTCTCTCCCCTGAGAATATGGAGTACCGTCAGGCTCTGGAGCGCATGCGGAACGCCGGACAGGCCTATCGTCCAGCAGGATATGAGGTATTTACTACAAGCTGCGGCGATGGCAATATCTGCGGACGGCTGGCATGCGCCTACTGCTTATGCAATGCCTGTGGCTGTGGCGGCATGCGGTTTATCTAAGAGAAGAATTTTGTTAAGGGAGCGGAGAATATGATCAAAAGCATGACCGGGTATGGCCGTGCCCGGGAGACAGTCAATAAACGGGACATCACCGTGGAGCTGCGCAGCGTCAACAACCGTTATTTGGATTGCACCGTGAAGCTTCCCCGTGTCTTTCTTTTTGCGGAGGACGCCATTAAGTCCATGGTGCAGAAGTCTGTTTCCCGCGGCAAGGTAGACGTATTTGTTACCATCGATGCCACAGGGGCGGATGAGTCGGTGGTCAGCGTGAATGAGTCCCTTGCCAGGGGGTATCTCACGGCGATCCGGGCCATGGGGGAGACCTTCGGCCTTTCTCAGGAGATCAGCGCCCGGGAGCTGGCCAGGATGCCGGAGGTTTTGTGCGTCACCAAGGCGGAGGAGGACTTGGAGTCCGTGGCCGCGGACATCTGCAGTGTTTTGGAGAAGGCCCTTGCCGCCTACCAGCGCATGCGGGAGACGGAGGGGGCGAAGCTGGCCGCCGATATCGAGGGTCGCCTCCAAACCATTGAGACGCTTACCGCTGCGGTGGAGGAGCGCTCCCCACAGACGGTGGCGGAGTATCGGGAGAAGCTACTTAACCGCATGGCGGAGGTCCTCTCCAGCACAACCATCGATGAGAGCCGGATCCTCACAGAGGCGGCGATCTTCGCCGATAAGGTGGCTGTGGATGAGGAGACCGTCCGCCTGCGCAGCCACATTGCCCAGCTGCGGGAGATGCTCCGCAGCGGCGAGCCTGTGGGACGCAAGCTGGACTTCCTGATTCAGGAGGTCAACCGGGAGTCCAATACTATCGGCTCCAAGTGCAGCGATCTGGAGATCACCCGCAAAGTGGTGGCGCTGAAGGCGGAGGTAGAAAAAATTCGGGAGCAGGTGCAAAATATTGAGTGAGACATCCACCAATCTGATCAATATCGGCTACGGCAACATGATCTCCCTCCAGCGGCTGATCGCCGTGGTCAGTCCGGATTCCGCGCCCATCAAGCGCATGGTCTCTGAGGCTCGGGAGCGCAGCATGCTCATCGACGCCACCTTTGGCCGGAAAACAAGAACCGTGCTGATTATGGACAGCGACCACGTGGTGCTCTCTGGGCTCCCCATGGAAAAGCTGGCGCCCAGGTTTGGTGTGGAGCTGACGGAGCTGGAGGAGGATGAACATGCGTAAGGGAAAAACCTTTATTATTGCCGGCCCCTCGGGCGTCGGCAAGGGTACGATTATCAAAAAGCTTTTTGAGGGCAGGTCGGATCTCTATTTCTCCGTCTCCGCCACCACGCGCCCGCCGCGGCCCGGGGAGGTAGACGGGGTGGACTACCACTTCATCACCCGAGAGCAGTTTGTGGAGTGGATCAACCGCAACGCCTTTTTGGAGCATGCGGAGTTTGTGGGCAATCTCTATGGAACGCCGAAAAAATATGTGGACGAGGCCATGGAGCGCGGCCAAGACGTGATTTTGGACATCGAGGTCCAGGGAGCTGAGCAGGTGCACCGCCAGCGCCCCGAGGTGGTCCGTATTTTTATCGCGCCGCCCTCCTGGGCGGAGCTGGAGCGCCGTCTTACCACCCGTGGGACCGAGGATCCGGAGAAGGTGCAAAAGCGTCTGAGCCGCAGCAGGGAGGAGTTCCTGCTGGCCCGCTACTATGACTATCTGGTCATCAACAATGACTTGGAGAAGGCGGTGGAGGAAATCCGCGCCATTATGGCGGCGGAGCACTGCCGGGCCGGCGAGCGCTATGATGAGATTGCCCCCGCCCTATAGCGGGCACAGCGGCTGATAGAAAAGAAGCACGCATAGAATCACCTAAATTTCGACAGAGCGGGACGCGGCCGCAAGACCGCTGTCCCATCCAAATATTTGTGTAAAGGAAGTAATGTCTTATGATGCTGTATCCCGCGATGAACAAGCTGACTGCCAATGTCCCCAACCGCTACCTTCTGGTCAACGTGGTGGCCTGCCGGGCCCGCCAGATCGCCCAGCACGCAGAGGATATGGGCGAGAAGCTGGAGGAAAAGCCTGTTACGCTGGCCATTCAGGAGGTGGCCGACGGCAAGATTCGCGTATCTGCCAAGGATGTGGAGATCCGCGACATAGAGGCGTAAAGCTTCATGGGCTTAGGCGTATCACAAGGGCAAGTATAGCTGACAGTTGTAGGAAGCATATGCGCTGTGCTGTCAGGCTGCGCCGACGCAGGCGGCGCAGGGCCTTTTTTGCTATGCCTTTGCACAGCAAATTTCAGCAGGCGGGGAGGATGAGCGCGGTATGGAGAGAGCTTGGGTTGCCAAAGTGGCGGTCAGCGCCGCAACCTATTCTTTTGACAAGCCGTACGACTACATCGTCCCCGCCGCTCTTTTGCCTATGGCGCAGGTAGGTGTCCGGGTGATGGTCCCCTTCGGCGGTGGAAATAAAATGACGGAGGCGTTGATCCTCAGCCTTGCGGAGGAGGAAAAGCGGCCAAAGCTGAAGACGGTTGCCTCGGTTTTAGACGCCGACCCTGTGCTGGATCAGGCGGATCTGCGTCTGGCCTACTGGATGCGGGAGCGCTACTTCTGTACCATCTACGATGCGGTGAAAACCATTCTCCCGGCAGGCCTGTGGTACCGTGTACGGGAGACCTATCATGTGGCCGGCGATGTATCGGAGGCGGAGATTCAGGTAAAACTGAAGGGGCAGGAGAAGCTGGCCGCGGTGTATGAGGCGGTCATCGCCGCCGGCGGCCAGGCGGATTTAGAGACGCTGAAGGAGCGCTGCGGCGATGAGGTGACAGGACAGCTGAAAAAGCTGGTATCCATGGGCCTGCTGTCCTCGGAGACCAGCGCACAGCGCAAGATCAGCGACAAGATGGTCAAGCGGGTCTCCTTAGCCCTGCCGCCGGAGGAGGCCATAGCCGCGGTGGAGGGCAAAAAAAAGCGCTCGCCCCTGCGCTATGAGGTCGTCCTACTCCTCTGCACTGTGGGCAGCGCTCTCTCCAGTGATATCTGCTACTTTACCGGCGCCTCCTCCGCCACGCTGAAAGCCTTGGAAAAGGCGGGGCTTGTGGTGATGGAGCAGGAGGAGGCCTACCGCGTTCCCCCTGTTGTTCCCGCGGAGGATGGTCCGCCCATCCGCCTCAACCAGGAGCAGCAGGCGGCCTTTGAGGGGCTTCTCGCTCTGGCAAAGGAAGAGCAGGCGAATTGCAGCCTGCTCTTTGGCGTGACAGGAAGTGGTAAGACCCAGATCTATATCCGACTGCTGCAGGAGATCGTGGCGGCTGGAAAGACAGGGATGATTTTGGTACCGGAGATTGCTCTGACGCCCCAGATGATGGCAAAATTCTCCGCTTACTTTGGCAGTAAAGTGGCTATGCTTCACAGCTCTCTGCGCATGAGCGAGCGCTATGACCAGTGGAAGCGTATCCGCCGGGGGGAGGTGCAGGTGGTGCTGGGCACCCGCAGCGCGGTGTTCGCCCCGCTGAAAAACCTGGGAATGATCATCCTCGACGAGGAGCAGGAGAACAGCTACCAGTCGGAGAACATCCCCCGCTATCACGCCCGGGATGTGGCAAAGTACCGCTGCAGCGAGAGCGGCGCCTCTCTGGTGCTGGGCTCCGCCACTCCCACGGTGGAGAGCTCCTACTATGCCCGCACCGGCCGTTACCACCAGTTTTTTCTGCGCTACCGCTATAACGCCAGGCCCCTGCCCCAAGTCATCCTGGCGGATCTGCGCCGGGAGCTTCGCATGGGGAACGGCGGGACGATCAGCAGTATGTTAAGGGAGGAGCTGCAGAAGAATATAGAGCAGGGGGAGCAGAGCATCCTCTTTCTCAACCGCCGGGGCAACAGCCGCATGCTGCTGTGCGGCGAGTGCGGCGCTGTGCCGGAGTGCCCAAGGTGCAGCGTCCCCCTGACCTACCATAGCGCCAACGGTCGGCTGATGTGCCACTACTGCGGCCATTCGGAGCGCGCGCCGGAGCGGTGCAGCGAATGCGGCGGGCTGATGAAGCATGTGGGTGTGGGTACCCAGCGGGTGGAGGAGGAGCTGAAGGAGCTGTTTCCGGAGACAGAGGTGCTGCGAATGGATGCGGACACCGCCGCCGGCGGCCACGAAAAGATTCTTTCCCGCTTTGAAAAAGAAAAAATTCCCATTCTCCTTGGCACCCAGATGGTGGCCAAGGGATTGGATTTTGAAAATGTCACCCTTGTGGGGGTGTTGGCGGCGGATTTGTCCCTCTATGTGGACAATTTCCGCGCCGCAGAGCGTACCTTCAGCCTGCTGACCCAGGTGGTGGGGCGCTCCGGTCGAGGGAGCAAGGCCGGTCGGGCGGTCATCCAGACCTTTACGCCGGACAACGACGTCATTGTCAGTGCCGCCAAGCAGGACTATGAGGCCTTCTACACCTCGGAGATCCGCATGCGCCGGATCCGCCGGGAGCCGCCCTTCGCCGACGTCTTTACCCTGACCGTCTCCGGTATGGAGGAGGGGGCGGTGTTTCGGGCGGCGGCGCGGCTGCGGGATGGGCTGCGGGAGGGACTCTCCGCCTCTCCTCAGACAGCGGGGAATGTGGAGGTCATCGGCCCGGCGCCGGCGCCGGTTTTGAAGGTAAATAACCGCTACCGCTACCGAATTTTCTGGATCGGACGAAACGACCATCGGACGCGTGAAATCTTAGTATATTACTTCAAGGCGTTTCATGCCCAAAAGGAGAATCGGAATCTCCATCTCTTTATTGACTGCAACGCGTTGGATTAGGAGGAAGGAAAACAATGGCTATTCGGAAAATTGTCATACAGGGCGATGAGATTCTCAACAAGGTGTGCCGGCCGGTGACGGAATTCAATCCCAAGCTCCACGAGCTGATAGACGATATGCGGGAGACGCTGGCGGAGGCCAACGGCGTTGGCCTGGCGGCGCCCCAGGTGGGGATTTTGCGCCGCGTGGTGGTAGTTCTCAACGACGACGAGGAGATCATCGAGCTGGTGAACCCGGAGATCATCGCCCAGAGCGGTGAGCAGCGAGGGCCGGAGGGGTGCCTGAGCATCCCGGGAAAGTTCGGCATGGTGACCCGGCCCAACCTGGTCCGCGTCCGTGCCCAAGACCGGTTTGGAAACTGGTTTGAGGCAGAGGGGGAGGGGCTGACCGCCCGTGCCTTCTGCCATGAGCTGGAACATTTGGATGGCCACCTCTATGTGGAGCACATCGACCGCTTCCTTACCGAGGAGGAGCTGGCGGCCTACTACCGGGAGATGGGTTATGAGATCGAGGAGGAGACGTCAGAAAAATGAGAATTGTTTTTATGGGCACGCCAGAGTTTTCCGTGCCCTCCCTTCGCCGTCTCGCCGCGGATGGACATGAGATCTGCGCCGTGTTTACTCAGCCGGACAAGCCCAAAAATCGGGGAATGAAGCTGATCCCCACCCCAGTGAAGGCCTTGGCGGTGGAGCTGGGCCTCCCGGTCTATCAGCCCCAGTCTGTTCGGGAGGAGAGCGTGCTGGAGGAGATCCGCGCCATGGCGCCGGAGCTCCTTGTGGTGGTGGCCTACGGTAAGATTTTGCCCAAGGCCCTGCTGGAGATCCCCACGGTGGCCGCCATCAATGTCCACTCCTCCCTCCTGCCCAAGTACCGGGGGGCGGCCCCCATCAATTGGGCCATTTTAATGGGGGAGACGGAGACCGGCGTCACCATCCAGCACCTTGGAGAGGAGCTGGACGCGGGGGATATCATTCTCGCCAAGCGTACGGAGATCGGACCGGAGGAGGACGCGGCCTCCCTCTATCGCCGTCTCTCGGAGCTGGGGGCCGATGCCCTGTCCGATGCGGTAAAGGAGTTGTCTGACGGCACAGCCCAGCGGACACCTCAGACTGGGGATCCTGGTCCCTATGCGGCTATGCTCAGCCGGGAGATGTCCCCCATTGACTGGAACAAATCCGCTGGGGAAATCGTCAATCAAATTAGAGGACTGATCCCGTGGCCCTGCGCCTCTGCGGAGCTCTCGGGAAAGCGGGTCAAGGTTTACCGGGGACAGGTAGGGGAGAAGACTGCCGCCGCTCCCGGAACCATCGTCTCCGCCGGCAAGAAGGGCATCGCCTTTGCTGCCGGGGATGGACAGTGTGTGGTGATTGGTGAGCTGCAGCCGGAGGGAAGCAAACGGATGTCCGCGGCAGATTATCTGCTGGGCCATCCCATCAATATGTAAAGGACGATTGCCATGCTGTTTTATTATGACACGAGATATTGGGCCATGCTTTTGCCGGTGCTGTTGATTACGATTTATGCCCAGTGCCGGGTCAGCGCCAATTTTAACCGCTATTCCAAGGTGACCAATCTCCGCCGTCTCACTGGTGCCCAGGCCGCTGAGGCAGTGCTGCACCGCCACGGGGTCTACGATGTGCGGATCGAGCGGGTCCGGGGAAACCTGACGGACCACTATGATCCCCGGACCAATGTGATCCGTCTGTCGGAGTCGGTCTATGACAGCCCCACCATCGCTGCCGTGGGTGTAGCCGCCCATGAGGCGGGCCACGCGGTGCAGTACGCAGAGGGCTATGGCCCCATCCGCCTGCGCGCCGCGCTGATTCCTGTCACCCAGGTGGGGTCTCAGTTCGGGATTATTCTCCTGCTGCTGGGCATTGTGCTCAGCTTTGAGCCCCTATTTTTGGTGGGAATTCTGCTCTTCTCTCTGACAACCCTGTTTCAGCTCATCACCCTGCCGGTGGAGTATAACGCCTCCCGCCGGGCCATGGAGACCATCTCCGCTGGCGGTCTTTTAACGGAGGAGGAGGCCCACGGCGCCCGTAAGGTTCTCAGCGCGGCGGCTTTGACCTATGTTGCTGCTCTGCTGATGTCTGTGGTGCAGCTGCTGCGCTATGTGTTGCTCTTTTCTGACCGGCGGGGGAGCCGTCGATGAGCGCCGCCCGGGAGGTTGCCCTGGAGGTGCTGACCACCTGCCGGAAGGCGGACGCATGGGCGGATGGCACGCTGAAGAGCATCCTTCGCCGCAGACAGCTCTCCCGGCGGGACGGCGCTCTTGCCGCCCGCATCACCTACGCCGTACTGCAAAACCGCATGCTGCTGGATTACTATCTGGACGGCTTCTGCAAAAATGGAACACGTGATTTAGAACCGGTTATTCTGGATATACTTCGGATTGGGGCCTGCCAGATTTTGCTGATGGATAAGATCCCCCACAGCGCTGCAGTAAACGAAGCGGTGACCATGGCGAAGGTCCACCATCGAGCCAAGGCCGCTGGCATGGTAAATGCGGTGCTCCGCAATCTCTCCCGCAGTAAGACGTCTCTGACGCCGCCGGAGGACCTCTCGATTCGCTACAGCCACCCTAAGTGGCTGGTGGACCGCTATGTGGCGCTCCTGGGCCGGGAGGAGGCGGAGCGCTGTCTCGCCGCCAACAATACCCCAGTACCTACGACCATCCAGCGAAATCCCCTCCGCATCTCAGGGGAGGGGCTGATCGGAGAGCTGGAGGCGGAGGGAATCCGGGTGGAGAACCACCCATTTTTATCAGACTGCTATGAGATCTCCGGAACCGGGGATTTGGAGCAGTGCGTCGCCTTTGCCGGCGGCTATTTTATGGTGCAGGACGCGGCGGCGCGGATGATGACCATAGCTGCCGGCTGCCGGCCCGGTCAGCGGGTGATCGACGTCTGCGCCGCACCGGGCGGAAAATCCTTTAGCGCGGCTATGGATATGGGCAACCGAGGACAGATTACCGCCTGCGACATCCATCCCCACAAGCTCAGACTCGTGGAGCGGGGGGCGGAGCGCCTTGGCATTACCTGTATGGAAACCGTTTTGGCCGACGGCAGGGAGCCCCATGAGGAATGGTTTGCCGCAGCGGATACCGTGCTCTGCGATGTGCCCTGCTCCGGCCTCGGTGTGATCCGAAAAAAGCCGGATCTCCGCTATAAGGACCCCAAGGCGCTGTCGGCCCTGCCCGCTATTCAGCTGGCCATTCTTACCAACGCCAGCCGCTATGTCCGGCCGGGCGGGGTGCTGGTCTACTCCACCTGTACGATTCTGCCGGAGGAGAACGAAGGGGTGATCTCCGCCTTTTTGTCCCAATGCGGCGGCTTTAGGAAGGAGCCTTTTGCCCTGCCGGCACCGGTGGGGGAGACCGATGGAGAGATTACCCTGTGGCCTCATCGCCACCACACCGACGGCTTTTATATCTGTAAACTGAGGAAAATCCATGATTGATATCAAATCGATGACTATCGAAGAGATAGAAGCCGCCCTGACTGCCATGGGAGAGCCCTCTTTTCGCGGAAAGCAGGTTTTCACTTGGCTACATAAGGGCGTAAAGAGCTTTGATGAGATGACCAATCTCCCCAAGGCGCTGCGGGAGAAGCTGCAGTCAGACTATTTTATCCGGGTACCCGAGGTGGCCTGCAAGCAGGTATCCCAGCTGGACGGCACGATCAAATACCTCTGGAAGCTGACGGACGGCAGCTGCATTGAGACGGTGCTCATGCAGTACCACCATGGGAACACTGTCTGTATCTCCTCCCAGGTGGGCTGCCGGATGGGCTGTGCTTTCTGCGCCTCTACCCTCGGCGGTAAAGTGCGAGACCTTGTCAGCTCAGAACTCTTGGATCAGGTGCTTTTCACCGAGATAGACAGCGGCCTTCCTATCTCTAACATCGTGCTGATGGGGATTGGGGAGCCCATGGACAATCTTGATAACGTGCTGCGCTTTTTGACCCTTGTCAACCATGAGGCGGGGCTCCACATTGGCATGCGCCATATCTCCCTGTCCACCTGCGGAGTAGTTCCCGGGATCGACCGTTTGGGAGAATTGGGACTGCAGCTGACGCTGTCCGTCTCCCTCCATGCGCCTGACAATGAGACAAGGAATCGCATTATGCCTGTCAACCGGGCCTATGATGTGGATACGCTCTTTGCCGCCTGTCACCGCTATTTCGAGAGGACAGGCCGGCGGATCTCCTTTGAATACGCCATGATCGACGGTGTCAACGACAGCGACGCACAGGCTGATTTAATTGCCAAAAAGGTGAGGGGCATGCCGGCCCACCTGAATCTGATCCCGCTGAATCAGGTCAGGGAGAGCCCCTTCCAGCCAAGCCGCCGTATCGCGTCGTTTCAAAAACGGCTGGAGCGCCATGGACTGACGGTGACGGTACGGCGGAGCTTAGGAGGCGATATTGATGCCTCCTGCGGACAGCTGCGGAGGAGGATGATGGAAAAACAGGATGGGAGGGATGTGCGTTGATAAAGGTTTGGGCGCTGACGGATGTCGGCTTGGTGCGCCATCAGAATCAGGATGCCTATGGGGTGGAGAACGCCGCAGACAGTGGCCAGACGATCTGCGTGGTCTGTGACGGCATGGGCGGTCCCAAAGGCGGAGACATAGCCAGCAAAATTGCGGTGGATTCCTTTGTGTCCACTGTGAAGGCAAATCTGCGCCCCCATATGACACCAGAGCAGATTCGAGAGGTAGCCTCTTATGCCACCTCTGTAGCCAATACCGATATCCGCCGGGCGGCCGAGGAGAATCCGGCCCTCCGCGGCATGGGAACTACCCTTGTCTCTGCCATCAGCTATGGGGAGGGAGTAGTGGTCTCCAACGTAGGGGACAGCCGGGCCTATCTGATCAACCGCGAGGGCATTCAGCGCATCAGTAAGGACCACTCCCTGGTGGAGACTTTGGTGGACCGGGGTGATATCACAGAGGATGAGGCCCGCACCCATCCCCAGCGCAACTATATCACCCGCGCCCTGGGGCCGGAGAGCAGCACCCTCTGCGACGGCTTTATCGTCCCCTTTGCCACAGGGGATTTCATCCTGCTGTGCACCGATGGACTGGTTTCCACGGTCTCCGATCAGGAGATGCAGTATGAGATTCTCTACGGCGAGGATTTGGACCACTGTCTGGAGCGGCTGCTGGATATCTCGAAGCGCAACGGCGCGGCGGACAATGTCACCGCCGTGCTGATGCAGAAATGCTGAGGAAAGGAGGGGAATGACTATGGAGAGATACATAGGGAAAATGCTGGACAACCGCTATGAGATCCTTGAGGTGATCGGTCAAGGCGGCATGGCGGTGGTATTCAAGGCGAAGTGTCACCGGCTCAACCGCATGGTGGCCATTAAGGTGCTCAAGCCGGAGTTAGCGGGGGATGCGGAGTTCCGCCGCCGTTTTCACGATGAGTCACAGGCGGTGGCTATGCTCTCCCACCCCAATATCGTCTCCGTCTATGACGTCTCCCGGGGCGGCGATTTAGAGTACATCGTCATGGAGCTCATCGACGGCATTACCCTCAAACAGTATATGGAGCGCCGCGGGCAGCTCAACTGGCGGGAGGCTCTGCACTTTATCACCCAGATCATGCGGGCCCTATCCCACGCCCACAGCCGGGGGATCATTCACCGGGATATTAAGCCCCACAATATTATGGTGCTGCGGGATGGCAGCGTCAAGGTAGCCGATTTCGGCATCGCCTGCCTCTCCTCCCAGCAGACCCTCACTACCAAGGAGGCCATGGGGTCGGTACACTATATCTCTCCCGAGCAGGCCAAAGGGGAGCGGACTGACGCCCGCTCCGACATCTACAGCGCCGGCGTGGTGCTCTATGAGATGCTCACCAGCCGCCTGCCTTTTGAAGGGGATTCCCCGGTGTCCATCGCCATCCAGCACTTCAGCGCTGTGCCTCTCAACCCACGGGAGATCAATCCTGACATCCCTGAGGCCATGGAGCTGATCTGCCTGAAGGCTATGGCACCAAAGATCGACCAGCGCTACAGCAGCGCCGATGAGATGATCCATGATCTGGAGGAGTTTCGCAAGAATCCAGACATCAATTTTGATTATGACATGGCAGAGCTCAAGGGCAGCGTCACCGACGAGCCCACTCAGCCCATCCATGCCAAGGAGCTGCACCACATGAACACCTATGACGGCCGGAGGGAGCGGGAGGAATCCTTTTTCGCCTCGCCGTGGAAAAAGGTGGCGCTGATCGCTTTGTCGGTGATCCTTGGTGCCGGCATCATTTACGGACTCTACACCGTGATTCTCAACAGCTTCGTCTCTGCGCCCGTGGAGGAGTATGTTGTCCCCAGCTTAGTGGGTATGACCCTTGAGGAGGCGGAGGAAGACCCAAGGGTGAAGGGAATATTTCAGATTGAGGTCATCGCGACGATAGAAAGCGACTATGATGCGAATGTCATTATCGAGCAGGATCCCCAGGCGGACCGGGTGAAAAAGAGCGACTTCGTGATCCAAGTGACCGTCAGTGCCGGGACGCCGTCGGCGGAGATGCCCCGGGTGGTCGACTATGAGCGGACCGCTGCGAAACTGATCTTGGATAATCTCCATCTGAATTTGGACCTTGTCTTTGAGGAGCAGTTCTCCGATGATGAGGCTGGCCGGGTGATTTCCACCGATCCTGCGGCGGGGGAGACGATCTATGAGGGAGATACGGTGACCATTGTGGTCAGCAAGGGGCGGGACCTCAAGCCCGTTGAGGTGATTCCCTTTGTGAATATGACCAGAGAGAATGCGGAGCAGGCCGCTATCGGCCTCGGCTTAGTCCCGGTATTCGTAGAGGCACCCAGTGATACGGAAGCCGGTATTGTCATCGAACAAAATATTGCTGCCGGAACCTCTGTTTTGGAGGAGACTGAGATTCAACTCACGGTCAGCACCGGTCCGGCGGATACAGAGGAACCCGGCGGCGAGACTGGTACGGAAGAACCCGGAACGGATACGCCGGAGGAGCAGCCCAGCATCCCGGAGGTCCCTGAGGAGCCGAATATTGATGAGTAAGGGACGGATTGTCAAAGCCCTCAGCGGCTTCTACTATGTTCGCATGGATGGGGAGCTGCTCCGGTGCCGCGCCCGCGGCAAGTTCCGAAAGGACGGTCTCTCCCCCTTAGTGGGGGACCAGGTGGAGGTCAAGGTCTTGGAGGACGGCACCGGCATGGTCTGGGAGATCGAGCCAAGGCGGAATGCCTTTGCCCGTCCGGCTGTAGCCAATATCGACCAAATGGTGATCATCGCCTCCCAGGCGGTGCCGCAGACAGATCCCTTTTTGATTGACCGGATCTGCTCCATCGCGGAGCTGAAGCACTGCGATGTGCTCCTTGTAGTTAACAAGTGCGATCTGGAGCCACCCGGCGTGCTGGAGACGATTTATGAGCAGGTAGGCATCCCTGTCTGCTGCGTCAGCGCAGCTACGGGGGAGGGGATCGATCAATTGGCGGATAGGCTGGTTGATAAGCTTTCTGCCTTTACAGGGAATTCCGGTGTTGGGAAGTCCAGCATTCTCAATGCGATCGATCCGCGTTTCTCCTTAAGCACGGGGGAGGTCAGCGAAAAGCTGGGCCGCGGCCGCCATACTACACGCCATGTGGAGCTGTTTTCTCTCTGCTGCGGCGGGGAAGTGGTGGATACGCCGGGCTTTAGCTCTTTCGATGGCGAGGAGCTGAATTTGGAATGGAAAGCGGCGCTGCCGGAGACCTTTCGGGAGTTTCGGCCCTATCTGAATGGTTGCCGCTTTGTCGGCTGCAGCCACACCAAGGAGAAGGGCTGCGCCGTTTTGCAGGCGGTGAAGGAGGGAAAAATCCCTGCCAGCCGCCACAGCAGCTATCTGCGGCTGTATGAGGAGCTGAAGGACCTAAAAGAATGGCAGCAGCCCAATGGAAAATGACAAAAGGGGACCGGCAGCGCCGGCAATGTCATTAAGTTAATCTATTTCCCCCGCAAAATCTCCGTTGTTAAGGTATGAATTTGCGAACACATACCTTAACAGCGGGGTATTTTTATAGCGGGGTGTCTTTAGTGAGTGAACAATTTGTAAATTAAAGGCAAACTCATTTGACAACATCCCAAAATTCAGGTATTATTTACTTAACGTCGTGGTGGACGGTGTTCGCAGGCAGTGTTTTAATTTGCTAATTGTTGTAATTTTTTTGAGTTGTGGGCTTTTTTGAATCGTTCTGTT
>CAJFUI010000139.1 GCA_904420145.1 uncultured Oscillospiraceae bacterium | reverse complement strand
GGAGCGGGTGGATTCGAACCACCGAAGTCGTCGACAACAGATTTACAGTCTGCCCCCTTTGGCCACTCGGGAACGCTCCCATATGCAGTTGTATGGCAGAAAGAGGTTGGAGCTGGTAGACGGACTCGAACCCCCGACCTGCTGATTACAAATCAGCTGCTCTACCAACTGAGCTATACCAGCATGATTCGCAGCGACCATTATATTACCAGATTGCGGGGTGATTGTCAACTACAAATTTTCTTTTTTTGAAATTTTGAGGAGGGAAAACGGTGCGCATAACTATCAATGGAACTGGCGATGCCCAGCGGGAGCGCCCTATGGCGGAGTGCAGCATCTGCGGCGGGGCGCTGTATCGGGGGGAAAGCTGCTATTGGATCAATGGCGCTTGTTACTGTGAGGAGTGTCTGCTCCCTGCGGCGCGGGAGCTTTTTGCTGCCCACCGTTGGATCTGCGGAGAGGAGGAGAGGAGATGACCCTGCTGGAGATGGCGGCGGAGTACCGCCAAAATGTGGCGGTGATGCGGGAGCGGCTGCTGCTTCTGCGGGCAGAGCTGAAGCTCTGTGAGGATGAAGTGCAGCGAATGGAGCTGAACCGCCGGATTCGGGATTTAACGGCCCTCTGCCGGGAGGGGCGGGAGATGGCCCTGATCATGGAGCGCTACTACGAGGGGAGGGGGAGCTATGGGCGGCCGTAGAGCGCCGGCACCAGCGCTGAACTACCGCAACAATGAATTTATGGGCGACATGGCCGCATGGCGGCTCAGCCACAGTGAGGACAATGAGGAACAGCTGGAGCGGCTGCGGCGGAACCTCCGCAGGGCCCGGGAGGATGAGCTGACCCCCCGGCAGCGGCAGATGCTGCGCATGTACTACGACGAGGGGAAGTCCATGACGAAGATCGCCATGCTGCTCCATGTCAACAAGTCCACGGTATCCCGGACCATCGCCCGGGGCCGCAACCGTCTGAAAAAGTGTTTGAAATATAGTTTTTAATCGGCAAAAGTGGCCATACTGAGGGGGAAGTCAAGTATTTCACAGGGAGGAATCTCATATGCTTCAGCAAACCATGCACAGCCGGTGGGGACGTCTCTCCCTCGGCGTGGCAGGCAGCTTTCTCTACGCGCTGGGCGTCAACCTCTTCGCCGTGCCCGTGGGGCTCTATACCGGCGGACTGCTGGGGGTGGCCCAGCTGCTGCGCACGCTGATCTACTCCTATGCCGGCATCACCGGCGGGTACGACTTCTCCGGCCTGCTCTACTATTTGCTCAACATTCCCATTTTCCTCTTCGCCTATACCACACTTGGGAAGAATTTTTTTCGCAGCGCCCTCATCTGCACCACCACCAGCACGCTGTTTCTCAGCCTTGTACCCATTCCAGCCGACATGATCATCGACGATACGCTGGCCAGCTGCCTGGTGGGAGGTATTCTCACGGGGCTTGGCAGCGGTACCATGCTGACCTGCGGGTGCAGCAGCGGCGGACTGGATATGGCGGGGCTGTGCATGACCAAGCGGGGAGCCCAGTTTACCATCGGGCGGCTGAACGTGCTCTTTAACGGAGCACTTTATGTTCTCTGCGCCCTGCTGTTCAGCGTGCCCACCGCCATCTACTCCATTATCTACACGGTGTTTGGTTCGGTTATGCTGGACAAGGTCCACCAGCAGAGCATCAATGTGCAGGTCCTCATTTTTACCAAGGACCGCCGCAGGGAGATGACGGGCTATATTATGGGGGAGCTGCAGCGGGGCGTCACCTGCTGGAGGGGCGAGGGCGGCTACACCCAGGAGGGGTTGGAGGTGCTGTGTACCTGTCTGAATAAGTATGAGATCAACGAGCTGCGGGATGTTGTCCTGAAAATCGATCCCCACGCCTTTCTCATCGTACAGGAGGGAGTGCAGGTCTCCGGGAATTTTATCCGCCGGCTGCTGTAGGACGGCGGCAGAACCGCCGTCTTGGTAAAAAAACGCCACCCCAGCGGGGCCGCAGATGTGGACAACATCTGCGGCCCTGTAGTTTTTTGCAGCAGGCACAAATTCCCCCTCGACAGCTCTTGTCGAAAGGGCAAATTTCATGTAGAATAGGGCTATCACAAAGGAGGGGGGCGGCCGGTATGGACGGCTATACGATTCACCTGTCTGAAGACGAAAATATTGTGCTCTCGGCCGCCACCGTGCGCCGCCTGCTGTCCCTTGGCAGCGGGGACGCGGCCCTGCTCTACATGGCGCTGCTGCAAAACCACGGCAGCATGGAGCCAAAGCGCCTGCTGGAGGAGCTCCATTGGACCCAGACGCGCCTCAATGAGGCGGAGAGCGCGCTCCTCTCCAGCGGCCTGGTCAACAGCCGCCGGCCCGCCGTGACGGAGGCTCCGGAGGACCACCGGCCCGACTACACCCGGGAGGATGTGGCGGCCCAGCTGGAGGGGGACCAGCGCTTTGCCCAGCTGGTGGGCAACGTGGAGCAGCTGCTGGGCAAGAAGCTGTCCACCCCGGACCTGAACATCCTCTTAGGGCTCTACGACTATCTCGGCCTCCCCTGTGAGGTGATCTTTCTGCTGGTAAACCACTGCATTGAGCGCCTCACCGCCAAATACGGCAGCGGCCGGCGGCCTACCCTGCGGCAGATCGAGCGGGAGGGCTACGCATGGGCTCGAATGGGCCTTTTGGACCTCGACAGCGCCAACGCCTACCTGATGAAATACGCCGCCCGGAAGGAGCAGACCGCCCAGTACATGGCCGCGCTGCGCTTAGGGGGCCGTGCCCCCTCCCCCACGGAGGAGAAGTACCTCCTCAGCTGGGCGGAGATGGGCTTCTCAGCGGAGATGGTGGAGCTGGCCTACGACAAAACCGTGCTCAACTGCAAAGAGCTCCGCTGGGGCTATCTGAACAAGATCCTATGCAGCTGGTACGAAAAGGGCCTTTGTACCCCGGAGGAGGTGGCTGCGGGGGACCGCCCGGCAGCGCCGCCTAAGCGGCAGCGCAGAACGCCTGCCGCCGGGGAGAATGTGGAGCGGATGAAGAAATACCTTGAGGAGATGAAGAAGTAAGGAGGCGTGTCCATGGCCACAGACAGCAAAATCATGGCCCGGGCCATTCAGCGCTACCGGGAGGATGTGGAGCGCCGCCGGGAGGAGTATGCCCAGCGGGTCCAGACCATCTACCGCCGCGTGCCCCGGACGGAGGAGATCGACCGGGAGCTGCGGAGCACCATGGGGCAGATCGTCTCCCGGGCCTTTCGCCGGGGCACGGACCCCACCTCGGTGATCAGCGCCCTGAAGGAGCGAAACCTCGCCCTCCAGCGGGAGCGCGCCGAGGCGCTGGTGGCGGCGGGCTATCCCTTTGACGCACTGGAGAATAAGCCCGCCTGCGCCCTCTGCGGCGACAGCGGCTTTGTGGACGGCCGCCCCTGCCGCTGTCTCATGGCCTACTACACCCGGGAGCAGAACCGGGAGCTCAGCCGGATGCTGGACGTGGGCAATCAGAGCTTTGACACCTTCTCCTTCCAGTGGTACGACCAGCGGCTCTGGCCGGAGGAGGGGATCAGCCCCCGGCAGAATATGGAGCTCATCTATGAGATCTGCGTCAACTACGCCCACAGTTTCGGGGAGCGCAGCTCCAATCTGCTGATGACCGGGGCGCCGGGACTGGGGAAGACCTTCCTCTCCGCCTGTATCGCCCGGGAGGTCAGCGGCGCGGGCTTTTCCGTGGTCTACGACACCGCCTCCCACGTCTTTGGCCAGTTCGAGAACGAGAAGTTTGGCCGGGAGAACCCCTTTGACAGCGATGCCGGCGCCGACGTCAACCGCTATTTCAACTGCGACCTGCTGATTGTGGACGACCTGGGCTCGGAGATGACCACCGCCTTTGTGGTCAGCGCCCTGTATCAGATCGTCAACACCCGGATGGTGACGGGGAAGAAGACCATCCTCAACACCAACCTGAGCCTTGAGGAGCTGGGTAAGCGCTACGGCGCCGCCATCCTCTCCCGCATCGAGGGGGAGTACCAGATTCTCACCTTCTTCGGGGAGGACATCCGCCAGCTCAAGCGATAGTGATACTCCCTTGTCACTCCTTTTTGACAGTACCACTCGAAGCGCCCAGCCATCCTTGGCTGGGCGCTTCTTTCTGCGTCTTTGGCAGCGGCTTTTTTCGCAGGAGGGCAAAACCTTCCCCAAAATAGAGGAGGCCCGCTCATCCGAGCGGGCCTCCTGTCCGGTGAATGGTATGCTCCCTACCGGATCTCCTGCAGATCGTAGGGGGTGGTCTGGTAGACGAAGTAGTTGAGCCAGTTGCTGTAGAGCAGATTGGCGCAGGAGCGCCAGGTGACCCGGGGGGGCTGGGTGTCGTCGTCGTTGGGGTAGTAGTTGACAGGCACCTCGATGGGCAGTCCCTTGCTCTTGTCCCGCAGATACTCCTGTTCAAGGGTACGGGCGTCGTACTCGCTGTGGCCGGTGATGAAAATCTGCCGGCCGTTCTCGGTGGAGAGGGCGTAGATCCCCGCCACCGGGGAGGTGGAGAGAATTTTCAGTCCTGGCACCTTCTCGATGTCCTCTCGGCGCACGGTGGTATGGCGGGAGTGGGGCACCATGAACACGTCGTCGCTGCCCCGGAAGAGCATGTTGCTCTTTCGCTCTACAATGTGGGGAAAGACGCCGAAGAGTTTCTTCTCCAAGGGGTATTTCTGGATCCCGTAGTGGTAATAGAGCCCCGCCTGAGCGCCCCAGCAGATGTGGAAGGTGGAGTGGACATGAGTTTTGCTCCACTCCATGATCTCGCACAGCTCCGGCCAGTACTCCACCTCCTCGAAGGGCAGGTGCTCCACCGGCGCACCGGTGATGACCATGCCGTCAAAGTTACGGTGCTTCACATCGTCAAAGCGCTTATAGAAGGCCAGCATGTGCTCCTGGGGGGTGTTCTTAGGCACATGGCCCTCGGGGCAGACCAGCTCCAGCTCCACCTGCAGAGGGGTGTTGCTCAGAAGACGGCTGAGCTGGGTCTCTGTGGCGATCTTTGTGGGCATCAGGTTTACCAGCAGAATCTGCAGGGGGCGGATCTGCTGGGTGGTGGCCCGGGTCTCCTGCATGACGAAGATGTTCTCCTCCGTCAGCGTCTGGATGGCGGGCAGTCCGTTGGGAATTTTTATGGGCATATCGTTTATCTCATCCTCTCTGAGGGTAATAGGCAGGCTGTTCTCGCTTACACCTGCTCGAGGGCCTGCACGATGTATTCGGCCAGGCCCATCCCGCGAAAAGTCCCATTTCGCGGGAGCCATGGCATCTGATCTGGCGGGACAGGAGTGAATTCCGCCCCGCCAAGGTTTGCCTGCAGCAAACGCTTGCACACGCTGTAAGACACGGCACCGCCGGCAGGCGGCTGTTCTCACTTACACCTGTTTGAGGGCTTGGGCGATGTCTTCGATCAAGTCCTCTTTGCTCTCCAGGCCGCAGGACATGCGGACGAGGCCGGCGGGGACGCCGGCAGCGATTAGCTGCTCGTCGGTCATCTGCCGGTGGGTAGAGGAGGCGGGGTGGAGGCAGCAGGTCCGGGCGTCGGCCACATGGGTCTCAATAGCGGCCAGCTTCAGGTGCTTGAGGAAGGTGCCGGCGGCCTCCCGGCCGCCCCTCAGCTCAAAGGAGACCACGCCGCAGGAGCCCTTGGGGAGATACTTCTGGGCAACGGCGTAGTAGGGATCCCCCGGCAGGCCGCAGTAGCTCACCCGCTCCACCTTGGGATGGCTGGCCAAAAACTCCGCTACCGCTTGTCCGTTTTCACAGTGGCGGGCCATGCGGACATGGAGGCTCTCCAGCCCCAGGTTCAGATAGAAGGCGTTCTGGGGGGCTTGGATGGAGCCGAAGTCCCGCATGAGCTGGGCGGTGCACTTGGTGATGAAGGCTCCCTCCTTGCCGAACTTCTCCGCGTAGGTGATGCCATGGTAGCTGTCATCCGGGGTGCAGAGGCCGGGGAACTTGTCCGCGTGGGCCATCCAGTCAAACTTGCCGGAGTCCACAATGGCGCCGCCCACGGCGGCCCCGTGGCCGTCCATGTACTTGGTGGTGGAATGGGTGACGATGTCGGCACCCCACTCGAAGGGGCGGCAGTTCACCGGGGTGGCGAAGGTGTTGTCCACGATCAGGGGCACGCCGTGGTCGTGGGCGGCCTTGGCGAACTTCTCAATGTCCAGCACGGTGAGGGCGGGATTGGCGATGGTCTCGCCGAAGACGGCCTTGGTGTTGGGACGGAAGGCGGCGGCGAGCTCCTCCTCCGAGCAGTCCGGGGAGACGAAGGTGAACTCCACCCCCATCTTCTTCATGGTGACGGCAAAGAGGTTGAAGGTGCCGCCGTAGATGGTGCTGCTGGCCACCACGTGGTCGCCGCAGGTGGCGATGTTGAACACCGCGTAGAAGTTGGCCGCCTGACCGGAGGAGGTCAGCATGGCCGCCGTGCCGCCCTCCAGCGCGGCGATCTTGGCCGCCACGTAGTCGTTGGTGGGGTTCTGCAGGCGGGTGTAGAAGTAGCCGCTGGCCTCCAGGTCGAACAGCTTGCCCATATCCTCGCTGGTGGCATACTTAAACGTGGTGGACTGAATAATGGGGATCTGGCGGGGCTCGCCGCTGCCGGGGTGGTAGCCCCCCTGGACACAGATGGTCTCTAAGCGCTGCTGGGACATAGTATGGTTTCCTCCTATTGTAAATTGTTATATCCAACAAAACTTCATGGGCTGAAAGCACACCAGGAACACGGCCAAAAGCCGGAGCCCATGAAGTTTTTGCGCATGTGGGCCGTCCCGGCCCACGCGCTTTTGATTGCATGGCCATGTGCCGCTTTCAGCGGCACATGGCCTTTTTTGCTATACTTTTGCATAGCAAAAAAGCAGCCTGACGACTCTCAGACTGCCTTCCACCTTTTTGCGGGCCGCTCCGGGCATGACTGCCGGGACCGACTCCTCACATCCGGTTGAGGGCAGTCCTACGCATCATCATGCACATGTAGAGCGCGTTCTTCATGAATTGCCCTCCTCTCCTTACAGCTTTCCCATAGGATACCCTTTTTTCCGGCATTTGTCAACCCCCCCTGTTTCAAAGGGAGGGTGACAGCCATGTCACGGCCGCGGCCGCCAGCAGTACAGACAGCGCCGCCTGCATGGCCTTGCCGATCCAGTGCCATTTGGAGCGGAGACCGCCCAGCACCGAGAGGGTCTGGAAGTGGACGGACAGGCCGCCCCAGCTGATCAGTCCAGCGGCGGTGATGAAGCCCGCCGCGTCCGCATGGAGGGCAGCCGCCCCGGTCACCATCTCGAAGAAGCCCAGCACCGCCGCCGGCAGGTGCGCGGGGAGGATCCCCGCCGCCGTGCGGAACAAAACCACAAAGGCGCAGATGTTCAGCGTGGAGGAAAAGGATCCTGTCACCGCGGCGGTAAACATCTCCGCAAAGCTCTTTTGGGCGGGAAATCTGGGGAGGGGCCGCTTCCCCCTGCGGCGGAGGGGCACCAGACGGCAGAGGATCATGCCGGTGAGCAGGGCGGAGAGGACGTGGATCAGATAGAGGTACACCCCGGCCCGCTGGCTGCCTAGAATACCCACGCCGATATAGGAGAGGACAAAGGCCGGACCGCAGACGTTGACGAAGGACAGGCACAGCTCCGCCTCCTCTTTGCTGAGAGCGCCCTGCTCATAGAGCTCCGCCGCCGTCTTGGCGCCGCTGGGATAACCCCCTACCAGCCCCGCGGCCAAGGGGGCTAAGGCGGCGCCGCTGAGGTGGAAGAGGGGATCCATGACCCAGGCAAAAAACCGCTGCAGCTTCTGCACCACGCCTAACTGCAGCAGCAGGGAGATCACCACAAAGAAGGGGAAGAGGGAGGGGACCACCGTCTGAAAGCAGAGGGAGAGCCCTTCCCGCACCCCATCTGCCGCCGCCTCCGGCCACCGCAGCAGGGCTATGGCAAACAGTCCTACTGCCGCCACCGCCATCCATTTCTTCATAGCAGCCTCTCCTTCCCGCCTCAGATCCACTGTCTTGGACAGGGAATCCGGCTGGTGCAGTATATGGAAAAAAGAGAGGGGAAAGAACCAAAGGGGGAGGCTGCGGCGCAGGATGTTTTAGGCCGGCAGAAAGTCCAGAGAGACTTTCTGCCGGCCTGTGGGGATCATGAGAGCTGATACGGCGCCGAAATGCCCTTTGCCGATCCTTCGGCGGTCCGCCCCCCTTACTCGAGGTTCAGATTCCGCTTGAGAATGTAGTTGGTGAAAAAGAAGAGCACGGCGCAGATCACCGCAACCACTCCAATGGCGAACCAGACAGCGGCGTGGAAGGCCGCGGCGGCGCTGTCAAAGACGATGTTGAAGTCGAGGTCAAAGTTGAAGACGGCCAAGACATTCAGCAGAATGCTGCCCACCACGTTGATGCCGATGTAGGCGAGGACGCTCATGGCCACCCGGTGCTTGCTGGCCAGGTGTCCAAGGGCCATGGATAGATACAGGTGGAGATAGCTCTGGGCGGTGCACACCATGAGCAGCAGCAGAATCTCCACGCAGAAGAGCAGCATGTCGAGACCGTACAGCCGCAGGGCCCGCAGAAGGTCGGGGAAGACATCCTGAAGATCTGCGAAGGAGAAGGGAACAAGGATCAGAAAGGCCAGAAAGGCCACTGCGATGCTGATGATCGTCATGACCACCGCACAGATCAGCTTGGAGGCGATCAGCTGCCAGGTTTTCACCGGCAGGGTGTGCATGAGATAGCCCTCGTCCCCCAGGAGCCCCTTGTAGAAGCGCTGGATCACATAGAGCAGAACAATGACGACCATAGCGATCATCACCGAACCAAAGACCAGCAGGGGAATGGTGGTCACCATGGTGGAGACGGCGTCGTTTCCAACATCCCGGGACAACGTGAAGCGGTTGACCAGCGCCAAGGCCAGCGCCGCCGGCCAGAGCAGCGCGAACTGCTTCCACATGGAGCGGAAATCGTATTTCAAAAGCTTGCCCAGCATTAGTAGTTCCCCCCTTCGATGGGTATGGTGCGGAAGACCTCACGGAACAGGGCGTCCACACTCTTGCCCTCGCTCTCCCGGATGTTGTCCACACTGTTGTGGAGCATCACCTGGCCCTCCTTGAGGAAAATTACCTCGTCTAAGACCTTCTCAATGTCGCTGATGAGGTGGGTGGAGATGAGCACCGTCCCCTCCTCGTTGTAGTTGGTCAAAATGGTGCTGAGGATAAAGTCCCGGGCTGCCGGGTCCACCCCGGCGATGGGCTCATCCAGCAGGTAGAGCTGGGCCTTGCGGGACATGACCATCACCAGCTGCACCTTCTCCTTGGTGCCCTTGGACATGGACTTGATCCGGTCCGTAGGGTTGACCCCGAGGGAGGCGCACATCTCCATAGCCTTGGTCCGGTCAAAGTCCTGATAGAAGTCGGCAAACAGATCGAAGAGGTCCGTGGCCTTCATCCAGTCGGCGAAATACATCTTGTCCGGCAGGTAGCTGATGATGGACTTACTGTGGACGCCTACGCCCTGTCCGTCAATGAGCAGCGTGCCCCGGGTGGGCTGGAGCAAGCCGCACAGCAGCTTGATCAGCGTGGTCTTCCCGCTGCCGTTGGGACCTAAAAGGCCGATGATGCGGCCCCGCCCGATGGACAGATTCACATCCCGCAGGGCCAGCTTGCTCCCGTAGGCCTTGGTCAGCGCGGTGCATTGGATCAGCAGATCACTCATAATGATTCTTCCTCCTTTACCAGTGCGGCGGCCTCCTGCCGGGTGTATCCCAGCTCCGCTGCCGCCGCGTAGAATGCGGCGATGATCTCCCGGGCCATCCGGTAGCGGATGGCCTCGATGGCGGCGATATCGTCGGTCACGACCCGGCCGGCGGTCCGGTTGGCCACCGCCAGCCCGTCGCTCTCCAGCTGCTGCAGGGCCCGCTGCATGGTGTTGGGATTCACCCCAGCCTCCGCGGCAAGCTCCCGCACCGGCGGCAGCTTGCTCCCCGGTGGATAGATGCCGGAAACGATGCGCCGGGTCAGCTGCTCATATAGCTGCAGATAGATGGGCCGGTCGTCACTGAGCTTCCATTCCATGGCACACCTCCTGTGTGTTATTGTACTAAGCTATTAGTACAATAACACAATAATACAGATGGACGGATTTGTCAACCCCCTTTTGAAAAATATTTTTTCTGACGAGGATGGACCGGGGCGGCGGACGCATAAGGAAAAGGGCCGGCCACATAAGCTTATGGGTAAAGGAGTGAGTGGAATGGATTGGAAAATTGAGGAGCTGCAGCGCCGGGCGGCGGACGTATTCGACCTGCCGGCGGATGTGATCAGCTCGCTGCCCCACATCGAGCTGATCGGCGATTGCCAGCTGCTGATGAACAGCCACCAGGGAATTTTGTCCTACAGCACCACCTCTATTGATATCAACGGGGGCAAGCTGATCCTCCGCATCCGAGGAGAGGGACTGGAACTGATGAGCATGACAGGGTGCGAGCTGCGTGTGAGGGGAAAGATCACGGGGCTTGAGCTGATGCGGTAAAGGAGGAGGCCATGCTGCAGCGTGCGGTAAACTATTGGAAGGGCCACGTGAAGCTCCGGGTGGTCAGCGGGTTTCCCGAGCGGGTGCTCAACATCTGCGCCGCCCGGCAGATCCCCTTTTGGGGCCTCGAGTGGGAGGACGACCTAACCTTTACCTTTACCATGACAAGAAAGGACTATGCCAGATTGCAAAAGGCGGCGGAGCGCATGGACTGCACGATCCATGTGGTGGAGAAGGAGGGAATGCCCTACCTCCTCCGCCGCTTCCGCCGCCGCTACGCTCTGGTGATCGGCCTTGGGCTGTGCCTGGCGCTGAGCCTGTTTGGATCCTTCTTCATCTGGGACTTTACCATCGAGGGCAACGAGGCCGTCCGGGAGGAGGAGATCCTCCGGGCGCTGGAGAAGTACGGCGTCTCCCTCGGCACCTTCGGCTATGGGATCGACTCCTCCGACCTGCGCAACCACATCCTGCTGGAGATCCCGGAGCTCAGCTACATCGCCGTCAACGTCCGGGGCTGCCGGGCCTATGTGCAGGTCCGGGAGCGTCAGGCGGCGCCGGAGCTGGTGAATAAGCGGGAGCCGGGGAACACGGTGGCCCGGCGGGATGCCCTTGTTACCGCCATACAGCCCTATGACGGGCAGAAAATGGTTCTGCCGGGGACCATGGTGCAGGAGGGGGCACTGCTGATCTCCGGCGTCACCGACGACGAGCAGGCAGGCACCCGCTTCCTGCGGGGAATGGGCAAGGTATACGGCCGCACCTGGTACACCCTCCGCTGCCAGGTGCCTGCCGTCGTGGAGGAGAAGCAGTACACCGGGGAGGAGTATGTCCGCTTTGCCCTGTGCTGGGGGAACCGCCGGATCAATCTGTACGCAGGCGGGAGCCCCGCCTTGGCAAACTGCGACAAAACCGTGGAGCGCACGCCGCTGACTCTGCCGGGAGGAATCGCCCTGCCCATCACGCTGGTAAAGGAGACCTACCGGGTCTATGAGATCGCGGAGAGGGAACGAACGCAGGCGGAGGCGGAGGAGCTGGGGCGGACGGTGTTGGAGGCCTACCTCTTAGCTGGACTGGACGAGGGGACGGTGGAGGAGGCGGCATATACCTCCATACCGTGGGAGGGGAGCATCCTCACCGAGCTGAACGCCGAGTGCCAGGAGCAGATCGGCATCTTTGTCCCCATCCCCAAAGAGGAGGCAGCATAGAGCCCGTCCTTAGCCTGCGGTAGGGAAAAGACAGGTATTGAAACAGCGGCACAAATGGCGTATACTACAGATAAGTACAGCCCAAGGACAGGAGAAACCCCGCGAAAGAAGCGTTTTTGCGGAGGAATTTGTCCTTTTTGCAGAGGGCGGCTACGGAAGCGAGGAAAGCAATTTGGCAACACAGAAGATCGATTTGGATGTACTGACCATGCAGGAGCTCTTCGGCGTCTCCGACGCCAACCTGCGGGCATTGGAGGAGGAGCTGGGGATTGCACTGATTACCCGGGACGGCTGTGCCGAGATCCACGGGGACTCCGAGGAGCAGGTGCGCACTGCCGCGGAAACCCTGCGCACCCTGGACAGAATGCGGCAGTTAGGGGAGCCTATGAACGCCTTTGCGGTCAGCCGGGCCCTGCAGTTTGTCCGGAGCGGGGATCCCGATGCCGCCGTGGCCGCTATGAAGGATATCATCGCCTACACCTATAACGGCGCGCCCATCAAGTGCCGCACCGTGGGCCAGCGGCGGTATGTGAAGGCCATGCAGGAGAGCACTGTCACCATCGCCATCGGTCCCGCCGGTACGGGCAAGACCTATTTGGCTGTGGCCGCCGCGGTGTCGGCGCTGAAGAAAAAGGAGATCAGCAAAATCGTCATGTGCCGTCCGGCGGTGGAGGCGGGGGAGAAGTTAGGGTTTCTCCCCGGGGACCTGCAGACCAAGGTGGACCCCTACCTCCGTCCCCTCTATGACGCGCTGGACGAGCTGTTGGGGCCGGAGACTGTGGCTCGCCACATGGAGAACCGGGTGATTGAGATCGCGCCCTTGGCCTATATGCGGGGCCGCACCCTGAAGGACTGCTGCCTCATCGCCGACGAGTGCCAGAACATGTCCCTGAACCAGCACCTGATGATCCTCACCCGCCTGGGGGAGGGGTCCAAGATGGTGCTCACCGGGGATATCACCCAGATCGACCTGCCCTCCCCCGCCGACTCGGGGCTGGCCGAGTGCGCAGACATTTTGGAGGGAATGGACGGCATCTCCGTCATCCGCCTCAGCGGCGCCGACGTGGTGCGCCACAAGCTGGTGGGGGAGATTGTCAAGGCCTTTGAGAAGCGCAAGGCTGCGGCGAAGCGCCCCGTCTCCGGCTCCGCCCAGACTCGGGCGGAGGGGAAGCGGAGCCGCAGAAGATAGGCGCGGAAAGGAGAGATGCCCATGGCCAAGCGGCACTATATCCCGGTGACGGCGGACGTGCCCGGCGTCAGCGACGCACTGCGGGCCCTGATTCGTAAAGCCATCCGTACCGCCCTGACGGCGGAGGGGGTGGATTTTCCCTGCGAGGTGGATGTGTGTGTCACCAGTGACGGGGGGATCCATCAAATCAATTTGGACATGCGGGGGGTGGACGCCTCCACCGATGTGCTGAGCTTCCCGGCCTTTGCCCTAAGGCCCGGAGTGCTCCCCGGGCCGGAGGACGCGGACATCGCCACGGGCCTTGTACCTTTGGGGGACATGGTGATCTCCCTGGAGCGGGTGAAGGCACAGGCCAAGGAGTACGGACACTCCAACCGCCGGGAGCTGGCCTATCTGACCGTCCACTCGGTGCTCCACCTGCTGGGCTACGACCACCTGGACGAGGGGGTGGAGAAGGAGCGGATGCGCCGGCGGGAGGAGGCCATCATGGAGGAGCTGGGCCTTGGCCGGTAAACGGGAGGCCGGCAGCTTGGGGGACAAGCTGTCAGGGGCTCTTTGCCGCCATTTTTTACTGTCTCTCCACCGCGGGGGAATAGGGAGGAGAAGGATATGGGAACCTATGAAGTGAGAACCGGCTTTGCCGCCATGGATCTGCCCGCCGTCACCGCATGGCTGCAGGGGACCTACTGGGCCCGCCGCCGTTCGGCGGAGACCATCCGCCTGTCCATGGAGCACTCCATGTGCTTTGGCGTCTTTGAGGCGGAGAGCGGCCGGCAGGTGGCCTTTGCCCGGGCGATCACCGACGGCGTCACCGCCTACTACCTCTGCGACGTGGTGGTGGATCCGGACTGTCGGGGAAAGGGCGTGGGCGGCGTGCTGCTGCGCGCCCTTGTGGACCACCCTACCCTCCGTCCCTTGCGGGGCTTCTTGGCCACCCGGGACGCCCAGAATTTTTACCGGAAGTTCGGTTTTATCGACGGGGGCGATATGCTTATGCAGACCCCCGTGTCCTTTGATTGAGGGATTTGCCTGTGCCGCGGCACAGTGGATCGATAAGCGGCCAACTGCTCAATGCCGCAGAACAAGAAAGTTGAGGATCAAAAATATGTCTGAAATTAAGAAAACTGCTATGGTTACCATCGCGGGGCGGCGTCCCGCAAAGTTCCTTTGCGGGAACCCCTAAGGGGGATTGCACATCCTCGGGCGGAATGAATCCGCCCTGCGGCGAGGTTTTCCGCATGGAGCGGAAAACCCTCGGACGCGCCGAGCGCGCGGCATTGGGCCGCCGGAAAAGAACAAAAAAGACGAGGAAAAGAGAATGCCAACAACAAAAACTGCTATGGTTACCATCGCGGGACGGCCCAATGTGGGCAAGTCCACGCTGACCAACGCCTTGGTGGGGGAGAAGATCGCCATTGTCTCCAACAAGCCCCAGACCACCCGCAACCGTATCTACGGCGTGGTCAACCGGGGGGACACCCAGTATGTGCTCCTTGACACCCCGGGCCTCCACAAGGCCCGTACCCGTCTCGGGGACTACATGGTGAAGGTGGTCCGTCAGAGCGTGGCGGACGTGGACTGCGTGTGCCTCTTGGTGGAGCCCATTCCCCATGTGGGGACGCCGGAGCAGCTGCTGATCGACCGAATCCGGGAGGAGAAGCTGCCGGCCATTCTGCTGATCAACAAGATCGATACGGTGGAGAAGGACTCCCTTCTGTCGGTGATCGCCGCCTACAGCGAGGCCTACAATTTTGACGCCGTCATCCCTATCTCCGCCCAGACCGGGGACGGGCTGGATCTCCTGATGGAGCAGCTCTCCCACTATGCGGCGGAGGGGCCCCAGCTCTTCCCCGACGGGATGACCACGGATCAGCCGGAGCGGCAGATCATCGCCGAGATCGTCCGGGAGAAGCTGCTGCGGAATTTGGACAAGGAGATCCCCCATGGCACTGCCATCGAGGTCACCCGCTTTACCGAGCGGGACAGCGGGATCATCGACCTCGACGTGACCATCTACTGCGAGAAGGCCAGCCACAAGGGGATCATCATCGGCAAGCACGGCGCTATGCTGAAAAAGATCAGCTCCGAGGCCCGGCAGGAGATCGAGGGCTTCATGGGCACAAAGGTCTACATGGAGACATGGGTTAAAGTCAAAGAAAACTGGCGGGACAATGTAAATTATATCCGGAGTTTTGGATACGACGAGGAGTAACGTGAAGGGCCTCGCAGCCCCGTGCCAGTTTTCTGGGCGCGTAAGCACCCCGCCGCGTCAGCGGCGTGCAAGTGTCCCGCAGGGCGGGACCTTGGAGGGGGCGGGCTTAGCCCGACCTCTCAGGTGCAATCCGGGGCCCCCAGAAAATCAGAGATTTTCTGGGGCAAACTGGCGGGACAATGTAAATTATATCCGGAGTTTTGGATACGACGAGGAGTAACACGGAGGGCGCCGCAGCCGCGTGCCAGTTTTCTGAGCGCGAAAGCGCCCCGCCGCGGCAGCGGCGTGCACATGCAGGCGATCCGTCCACAACTTCCCAGGCATATCTCCGTCCCGGCCGACCACCCTAAGGGCAGGGAGGCGAGGCTATGGATGGGTATTGGCGGCTGTTTCTTTATACGGGAAATCCGGCATTTTACCTGCTGCACCGGCAGCAAGGGCGTGCGGAGATTGAGGGAAAGACGGCCTGAGGGCCGTCCTTTCCATACAAAGGAGCTTACATAGGTATGGCAAAAGAACGGCGCGTCATCAAGGGGATCGTTTTGCGCAGCATAGACACCAAGGAGGCAGACAAAATTTTGACTGTCCTCACGGGGGAAATGGGTAAAATCACGGTGGTGGCCAAGGGGGCCCGCAGCCGCAGGAGCCGGGTCACCGCAGCTGCTCAGCTGCTGAGCTATTCGGAGATGACACTGACGGAGAGCCACGGCTGGCAGATTCTCGCTGAGGCCAGCACCGTCGCTTTGTTTGACGGCATCCGGGAGGATGTGGTGCTGCTGAGCCTCGCCAGCTATTTTGCGGAGCTGACCGGGGCGGTCACCTGGGAGAATATCCCAGCGGAGGACTTCCTCTCCCATCTGCTCAACGCTCTCTACGCCCTGTCCGCCCTCCACCGGCCCCAGTTGCTGGTAAAAGCCGCCTTTGAGCTGCGGCTGATGGCGCTGGCCGGCTTTGAGCCCCTGCTGGAGGGTTGCAGCGTCTGCGGCGCGGCGGAACCGGAACGGGCCATGCTGAACCTCACCGAGGGTACCCTGCGCTGTGCCGGCTGCCGCCAGGGGGAGCGGCTGTCTGTGCCCTTGACACCGGGAGCGCTGGCCGCCATGCGCTATGTGCTCTACGGCGATCCCAAGCGGCTCTACTCCTTCTCCCTGCCGTCGGAGGACCTCCGCTCCATGGCGGAGGCGGCGGAGGCCTACGTGGCCGCTCAGCTGGAGCGGAGCTTTCACACCCTCGGATTCTATAAATCCATCGCCGACCCGTCGGAATAGGGCTTGCACGGGGCGAAAACTTCCAGTATAATAACTCCAATGCGCGGCCATATCCAACAAAGGAATCGGCGCATGCTGCGGCTGTTGGGGCACAGCGTCCCAAGCGCATTTGGCCCGCGGGCTGCTTGGCTTTTCAGACCCGCGGTTGAAAGGAGCTTGTATGAAATTTCAGATTGTGAGTGACAGTTCCTGCGACTTACCCTCTGAGGACATCCGGCGGTGGGGCATCGGCATTGTACCCTACTATGTCTCCTTCGACAATGAGCATTACTACCGGGAGGGACGGGATATCCAGCCGGAGGACTTCTACCGCACCATGGTGGAGAAGGCGGGAACCTTTCCTAAGACCTCCATGCCCACCATCTATGACTACGCCGCGGCCTTTTACCGGGAGGTGGAGAAGGGACTGCCAGTGCTGTGCATCTGCCTCAACAGTATTTTCAGCGGTTCGTACCAGACCGCCATCAACGCGGCGAACATGCTGCAGCAGGAGCACCCGGAGGCAAAGGTCCATGTGATGGACTCACAGCTTGCCACCGTGCTCCAAGGGATGCTGGTGCAGGAGGCTGTGCGGCTGCGGGATCAGGAGGTTTCCATGGAGGAGGCTATCGCCCGGCTGGAGGCCATCCGCCCTACAGGGCGCATCTTTTTCACCACCAACGATTTGAAGTATTTAGCCCACGGCGGACGCATCGGCAAGGCGGCGGCCGCCACCGGTACGCTGCTGCAGATGAAGCCCATGATCGAATACTACGACTGTCAGCTCAACTCCGCCGGGGTGGTCAGGGGACGCAAGCGGTCCATCCAGCGCTGCTTGGAGCTCTTCCAGGGCTATGTGGAGAAAAACGGACTGGATTTGAAGGAGTACGAGGTGGTCACCGGCTACGGCTATGACCGCGGGGAGTACGACGTCCTTAACGACCAGCTGACAGCTCTGATGGAGGAGATGGGCTACCACTGGGAGAAGCCCGGGGACTACCACATCGGCGTCACCATCGGCGTCCACACGGGACCCTACCCCATCGGCATCGGCATGATCCGCCACGCCTGATTTTCTTTCCTTTGCGGAGGCGTTTCTATGAGCGAACTGTTTGAAAAATCCATCCACACCCTTGAGCTTCCGGCGGTGCTGGAGCTCTTGGCCGCCGCCGCAGTCAGCGACGAGGCGAAGGACCGCGCCCGCTCCCTTGCCCCCTGTACCGACTATGACGAGGTGGTCCTTCTGCAGGACCAGACGGAGGCGGCCCGGTCCATGCTGGGGCTGCAGGGCAGTCCCAACTTTGCCGGCCTCAAGCGGGTGGCGGAGTCCTTGGCCCGGGCGGACCGGGGGGGCTCTCTCAACACCCATGAGCTGCTGGAGCTGGCGGGCATGCTCCGCTGTGCCCGGCGGGTGCGGGAGTATTTCAACGACGACCGGCACACCCACACCGCCATCGACCACCTGTTTCAGATTCTCCGGGGCAACAAGTTTTTGGAGGAGAAGATCTTTACCTCCATTTTGGATGAGGAGGAGATTGCCGACAGCGCCAGCCCCGAGCTGGCGGACATCCGCCGCCACAAGCGGGCCGCCGCGGCAAAGAGCCGCCAAATTCTCCAGCGCATCATCTCCTCTACCAGCTACAGCAAGGTGCTGCAGGAGTCCCTCATCACCCAGCGCAACGGGCGCTTTGTGGTGCCGGTGAAGGCCGAGCACCGGGGGGACCTGCCGGGGCTGGTCCACGACACCTCCTCCTCCGGCGCCACACTGTTTGTAGAGCCCATGGGGGTGGTGCAGGCCAACAACGAGCTCAAGGAGCTGGAGGCCAAGGAGGAGAAGGAGATCGCCCGGATCCTCAGCGCCCTGTCCGCCGAGGCGGCCAAGTATCAAAACGACATTCTCAGCGACTATGACGCGCTGGTGCATCTGGACCTCCTATTTGCCAAGGCCCAGCTCAGCTATAAGATGGACGGCTGCCGCCCGGAGATCCGCCGGAACGGCAGCATTGTGCTGCGCCGGGCCCGCCATCCCCTGTTGGACAGCGCCAAGGCTGTGCCCATTGACATCTCCCTTGGGGAGACCTTCGACACCCTTGTGATTACCGGCCCCAACACCGGCGGCAAGACGGTGAGCCTGAAAACCCTTGGCCTTCTTACCCTGATGGCCCAGTGCGGCCTGCAGCTTCCCGCCGCCTCTGGCAGTGCCGTCAGCGTCTATGACCGGGTTCTCGCCGACATCGGCGACGAACAGAGCATCGAGCAGAGCCTGTCCACCTTCTCCGCACACATGACCAACATTGTCCGTATACTAAAAGAGGCGGACCAGCGTACGCTGGTGCTTTTCGACGAACTGGGGGCCGGCACCGATCCTGTGGAGGGCGCCGCCTTGGCCATCGCCGTTATCACCCATGTCCGGCAGCAGGGGGCCAAGGTGGCAGCCACCACCCACTACGCGGAGCTGAAGACCTTCGCCATGACCACCCCAGGCGTGGAGAACGCCTCCTGTGAGTTTGACGTGGAGACCCTGCGGCCCACCTATAAGCTGCTCATCGGCATCCCCGGCAAGTCCAACGCTTTCGCCATCTCGGCGCGTTTGGGCCTGCCGGAGGAGGTCATCGACACCGCCCGGGCCCAGATGGACAGTGAGTCTGTCCGCTTTGAGGAGGTCCTCTCCGAGCTGGAGCAAAAGCGCCAGCGCATGGAGAAGGACCAGGACGAGGCGGCCCGCCTGCGCCTTCAGCGGGAGGCGGACGCCAAGCGGGCCAGAGAGTTCCGGGAGCAGATGGAGCGGGCCAAGGAGAACGCCCGGTCCAAGGGGGAGGCCGAGGCCCGCCGGATTATCCGGGAGGCCCGGGCCTCCGCTGATGCGGTCTTTGCCGAGTTGGAGGAGCTGCGCAGGCGGGCGCAGCGGGAGCTGGACTGGCAGGGGACCAACGAGGCCCGCTCGGCTATCCGGGGGGAGCTCAACCGGATGGAGGAGGACCTCCAGGTCAAAAGTCCCCAGGAACCCATCCCCACCCCCAGCCGGCCCATTCAGGCGGGGGATCTGGTGGAGCTGCCGGGCACCAAGACCAGAGCCACGGTTTTGTCAGTGGACGGCAATAAGCTCCAGCTGCAGGCGGGCAGCATGAAGATGACCACCCGCACCGACAGCGTCCGGCTGATCGAGGACGCCGAGAGCCAGCGGGAGAAGGCTGCCAAGCAGCAGATGACCCGGGTGATCGCCCACAGCCGGGCCGCCGCGGCGAAAAACGAGCTGGATATCCGGGGAATGATGACCGATGAGGCGGAGGATGTTGTCAATCATTTCATAGATACGGCGCAAATGGGCAAACTAAACACCGTCAGCATCATCCATGGCAAGGGGACGGGCGCCCTGCGCAAGAGCGTCCACCAGATTCTCCGCCGCCACCGGGCCGTGAAATCCTTCCGCCTTGGCCGCTACGGCGAAGGGGAGGACGGCGTGACCATTGTGGAACTGAAATAAGCGGGCCTATATTTTACACTGTAAAAAGAAAAGACAAAAATGGCGGACAAATGCTTTTTGAGGAAAGACACATCAAAAGTTACTGTCCGCCGGCCAAAACCACAGAATTATAGAACATATGGCGGAAAAATGGTGGGAAATGTGCACTAAATTTCATAAGGTTTGTTGGATTTGCTGGAAAAGCCCGTGGAAAGTTATGTAAAATCGGTAAAGTTTATGCAAATTCGTCATTGACGGAAAACTACAAATTTGGTATCTTTATTATAAACTCTTATGTGTTGAAGGAGATATTGTCTTATGTATACGCAGGAAGTTACCATTCACAGCGAGGTAGGTCTGCAGGCCCGTCCCGCTACGTTCTTTATCCGCAAAGCGAATGAGTTTAAGAGTGGTATTTGGGTAGAGAAGGACGAGCGCCGTGTCAATGCGAAGAGTCTGTTAGGTGTACTGTCCCTTGGGATCGTGAAGGGGACCACCATCACCCTCATCGCCGACGGTAGCGACGAGAAGGAGGCCGTGGAGGCCCTGGCTGAACTGATCAACAGCGGTTTCAGCGAATAAGAGAGCAGCGCTTATGAGGCATAACTGATTGCGTGTTAAGATTGTGATAGGAGCGGGCGGTTTCACGGTGTGAAGCCGCCTTTGTTCTTACGGAAGCAGACCTGAGAGAAGGAGGGCGGCGGCATTGACAAAAGGGGAACTGCTGGAGAAGGCCAATTCCCTCCCCCTGGCGCCGGGGGTCTACCTGATGAAAAACGCCCGCCACGAGGTGATCTACGTGGGCAAGGCGAAAAAGCTGAAAAACCGGGTCAGCCAGTATTTTCAAGCCGGCCACGGCCACGACATCAAGACCCACACCATGGTGGGGCAGGTGGACGATTTTGACACCATTATTGTCCGCTCGGAGTTTGAGGCGCTGATTTTAGAGAACTCCCTCATTAAGCAGCACATGCCCCGCTACAACATCCTTCTCAAGGACGGAAAGGGCTACCCCTTTGTCCGTCTCTCTCAAGAGCGCTATCCACGCTTTACCATGGTGAATAAGCAGGCGGAGGACGGGGCGCGGTACTTCGGCCCCTTCGGCGGCCGCTACGAGACCCGCAGCGCCTTAGACGCCATCGCCGCGGCGCTGAAGCTCCCCACCTGCTCCAAGCAGTTTCCACGGGATATCGGCAAGGAGCGCCCCTGCCTCAACCACCATATGGGCCGCTGTGACGGCTTCTGCCGGGGCGTCCCCGGCGAGGAGGAGTACCGCCGCCGGATTGAGCAGGTGGTGCTGCTGCTGACGGGGAAGGTGGGGGAGGTCACCCAAGCCATTGAGGGGGAGATGGGGGAGGCCGCCGAGGCGCTGCAGTTTGAGCGGGCGGCGGAGCTCCGAGACCGCCTGCGGGCTATTGAGACGCTGAGCAAGCGCCAGCAGGTCATCGCCGCCCACTGCGCCGACACGGACGTCTGGGGCCTCTACCGGGGCGGCCGCTGCTGCTACGCCGTTTTGCACTATGAACAGGGGCAGCTGATCTACCGGGAGGCGCAGGTGTTTGCCGCCCCCGCCAATGAGGAGGAGGAAGAGATGCTCTCCGCCCTGCTGCTGCAGTATTACGGCGAGCGCACCGTGCTGCCCCGGGAGATCCTGCTCCCCATGGAGATCGAGGATGTGGACGCCTTTGCCCAGCTCCTGGGGGAGGCCTCCGGCCACAGGGTCCATGTCCGTGTCCCCCAGCGGGGGGAGAAGGCGGAGATCATGGCCATGGCCAAGAACAACGCCAAGGAGGAGGCGGAGCGCCAGACCACCAGGGCGGAGCGGGAGGACCGCACTCTGTCCCTCTTTACCAAGATGCTGGGGCTCCCCGCCCTGCCGGAGCGGATGGAGGCCTACGACATCTCCAACACCGGCGGCAGCGATATTGTGGCCTCCATGACGGTGTTTCAGGGGGCCAAGCCCTTAAAGCGGGCCTACCGCCGCTTTAAGATCAAAGAGGTGGAGGGCCATCCCGACGACTACCGCTCCATGGAGGAGGTCCTCACCAGGAGGTTTCAGCGATACGTGGACGGGGACGAGAAGTTCTCCCCGCTCCCCGATGTGCTGCTCATCGACGGCGGCGAGCAGCACGCCCAGGTGGCCCTGCGGGTCACGGAGCGCTTCGGCCTTGCCATTCCCATCTTCGGTATGGTCAAGGACGGCCGCCACCGGACCCGGGCGCTGGTGACGCCCGACGGCCGGGAGATCGGGATTCAGCAGAATCAGGCGGTGTTCGCCATGGTGGGGCAGATTCAAGAGGAGACCCACCGCTTTGCCATTACCTACCACCACGAGAGCCACTCCCGCAGCGTCCGGCGGTCGGCTTTGGATGAGATTCCCGGTGTGGGGGAGGTCCGGCGGCGGGCGCTGCTGAAGCATTTTAAGAGCGTCAAGGCCATCGGCATGGCCACCGTGGAGGAGCTCACCACGGTGGTGCCCCGCTCCGCCGCCGAGGCGGTCTACCGGCATTTCCATCCGGCGGAGGAGACAACATAACTGCGCCCCCTTCCGGCGGCGCATAGAAAACAAGGAGACCCTTATGGATAAGAAAGAGCTGCGCCGGGCCATCAGCGCCAGGAAAAAGGCCATGTCCCCGGCGGAGATTGAGCGATGCAGCGAGGAGCTGTCGGAGAAGCTCTTCGCCCTCCCCGCCTACCAGAGGGCAGCGGCCCTCTATGGCTACCTCTCCTACAATCAGGAGGTCCGCACCATGCCTATCCTGCAGCGGGCGTTAGCTGACGGGAAGCGGGTGGCGGTGCCCAAGGTCTTTGGGGACCGCATGGAGTTTATCTGGCTGGAGGACCTATCCGCGCTGGCCGATGGGTATTGCCATATCCCCGAGCCTATCGCCGACGGCCCCATCGCCGACGATCCCGCCGCCCTTGTGCTGATGCCGGGCTTGGCCTTTGACCGCTCTGGGAACCGCATGGGCTACGGCGGCGGCTTTTACGATAAGTACCTGGCCGCCCATCCAGGCCACCCCACCGTGGCGCTGTGCTACGGCTTTCAGGTGGTGGGCCATCTAAGTTGCGAGGCCCACGACATCCCTGTGGACAACCTCCTCTGGAGTGACAGCCTATGAGCGATCTCACCTTTCGCTTTGCGGTGGAGGCGGATGTGCCGCTGATCCTCCGCTTTATCCGGGACCTGGCGGACTATGAGGGGATGGCCGATCAGGTGGTGGCCACAGAGGAGCTGCTGGGCCAGGAGCTCTTTGCCCGCCGGGGCGCCGAGGTGCTGTTTGCCCTTCGAGATGGACGGGAGGTGGGCTTTGCCCTGTTCTTTCACAATTTTTCCACCTTTCTTGGCCGCTCCGGTCTCTATTTGGAGGACCTGTTCGTCCTGCCTGAGGAGCGGGGAAAG
>CAJFUI010000138.1 GCA_904420145.1 uncultured Oscillospiraceae bacterium | reverse complement strand
GGCCGCGCCCCTCCTTTTTCCCTCCGCAGATCGGTTACGTTTTTTTGACCTCCTCCTTGGGTGCGCTCTGTTCCAGCTCCCGGCGCCGCCGGCGGCGCAGAACAGCCACCGCGATAACAGCCGCAGCCGCCAAGATCACAAGGAACACCCAGATGCTGGCAAGGAACAAAACAATGGCCTCAAAGGCGTCTATGCCGCTGCGCAGCCCGGAGCCGAGGGCGGCGATCAGCCGTCCGCCGAAGGAGACCGCCGGCTCCTCGGTGTTGGAGAGGCGGTAGACCTCCTGCAGATACACGGAGATGGTGGCGTAGTCGATTTTTGCGTCATAGCTGCGCAGGCTGCCGGTGAGATACTCGATCTCCAGCTCCGTCTCGGAGATGGCGTTTTCAATGGTGATGATGTCCGCCATGTCCTCCGCCCGGCTCAGCAGCTCCTGCAGCCGCGCCAGCTTCGTCTGCTGGGTGGTCAGCCGGGCCTCCACGTCGTAGTAGGCCTCGCTGACGTTCTGCTCACTGGTGGACATGTCCAGCAGGTGGCACAGCTGGCCCGCCTGGCTGCAGAAGGTCTCGAACTGCTCCGCCGGCACCCGGATCACATAGCTGCCGCTGGGGTAGGCCCCCCGGTTGGAGATGTCCTGACTCTCAAAATAGCCGCCCAGCTCCTCCACAATCGATCCCAGTCCCTGGGCCGCGCTGTCAAAGTCGAGGGTCTCGAGGGAGAGATCCGCTGTACGGATGATCTTGTCCCCGCTCTGCCGGGTCTCGCCGCCGCTCTCCTCCGAAGCGGCAGTGCTGCTGTCAAAGCCCATCTCCCCATTGGCCGCCTCATAACCGCCATAGCTGTCACTGCCGGTACTGTCGGTGCTGCTGTCGGCGGCGCCGCAGCCGGTCAGCAGCGTGAAAAGGAGTATCGCTGCAAGCAAGAGACAAACCTTCTTTTTCATCCTCATTTCCTCCTCTTTCTTCTCATTTGCCTGTATCCTGCACCGGGTCTCTACTTAAGAAGACGCAAAGGGGAGGGAAATGTTCCTCACAGGAGCGCAAATTTTCTTTTTGCATGGAATCTGTCTTGCCAACAGCCCTCTTGGGCAGTAGAATAAGAAAAATAGTGTGTAAGAGAGGAAGGATACCCATATGACCTATCAGGAAGTGTTAGACCGTGCCCGCACCTGTATCGGCCCCTACTGCAAGGCCTGCCCGGTGTGCAGCGGCGCGGCCTGCGGAAACGCCGTCCCCGGTCCCGGCGCCAAGGGGGAGGGGAAGGGCGCCCTGCGCAACTACCAGAAGTGGCAGGAGCTCTGTGTCAATATGGACACCATCTGCGAGAACCGTCCCGCGGATACCCGCACCACCCTCTTTGACCGCTCCCTGTCTCTGCCGGTGATGGCCGCCCCCTTGGGGGCGCTGAAGCTCCACTACGGGGACAAGCACGACGATCTCAGCTATAACAGCATCCTCATCCCCGCCTGCCGGGAAAACGGCATCGTGGCCTTCACCGGTGACGGAGTGGACCCCACGGTGTTCTCCACCGCCTGTTCCGTCATCGGCCAGAACGGCGGCGCGGGCATCCCCACAGTGAAGCCTTGGGACCCGGACACCTTGTTCCACAAGCTGGATCAGGCCCGGGCGGCCGACCCCATCGCGGTGGCCATGGACATCGACGCGGCAGGGCTGCCCTTCCTCCAAGGGCTCACCCCTCCGGCGGGCCGAAAAACCGTAGCGGAGCTGCGGGAGGTCATCGCCTACGCCCAAAAGCCCTTCATCCTCAAGGGGATCATGACCGTCCGCGGGGCGGAGAAGGCTGCGGAGGCGGGGGCCGCCGCCATCGTGGTCTCCAACCATGGCGGCAGGGTGCTGGACCACTGCCCCGCCACCGCCGAGGTGCTGGAGGATATCGTCAAGGCCGTGGGCGGTGCCATGACCGTCTTAGTGGATGGGGGTATTCGTTCCGGTATGGATGTCTTCAAGGCCCTGGCCCTCGGCGCCGACGGCGTGCTGATCTGCCGCCCCTTCGTTCCCGCCATCTACGGCGGGGAGGCCGAAGGGGTGCGGCTGCTGATCGAGAAGCTGCGGGCGGAGTTGGCGGACACCATGCTCATGTGCGGCGTCCACAGCGTAGAGGAGATCGACCGCAGCTGCGTCTTCCCCTGAGTCCCAAAGAAAAAAGCAGGAGAACATGGGAATTCCCATGTTCTCCTGCTTTTTTCTGCCCCTTGGACAGCTTCTCCCCTTTACAACCGGCAAAAAATTGAGTACACTGTACTCGTTGTCAGGCTCCTTCGGAGCCGGGGAGGAGAGAGAAAAGTGGAGCTGATTTACAGCGAGGCATTGAACGACCGCCAGCTATCCGGAGTATGGCGGCTGCTGCAGACCTATGGGGAGGACTTTGTCCCCCCTCTCTCCCAGCGGGAGAGCACCTGTCAGCAGGGTCTGCGGGACAATACCCACTCGTCCCCTCAGGGGCCGGTGGCCTATTTTGAGGAGATGAAAGCCCAGTGCTTTCTTCTTGCGGTGGAGGGGGACGCGGTGGCCGGCTTTCTCACCTTCCGCCGCGGCTACATCCCGGAGGTCCTCTCCCACCGGAAGGAGGAGGGACTGCTGGGACTCTACATCACCACCATCATCGTGGATGCCGCCTATCGCCGCCAAGGGCTCGCCCGGGGCTTTTACCACCGGCTAATGACCCTCTTCCCCCAGCGGAGGCGGCTGCTCTCCACCAGAACCTGGGGCGGCAATATCAGCCACATCTCCCTGCTGGAGAAGCTGAATTTTTCCGGTCCTATCCGCATTCCCGACGACCGGGGCCCCGGCATTGATACCGTTTACTACTATAAGCTGCTGGAGGAGGGACAGCCATGAACCACCATCTATCCTTTTGGGACAAGCTGCGGGCATACAAGCTGACCAATAACATCTATGTGCTGATCATGTTGATTCTCAGCATGATCGTGTCCTTAGCCCTCTATGTGCTGCCCGTCTTTCAGCCCGATTCCTTCTTCCCTGAGCTCATGCTGGCCATGGCCACCTCCCTGCTGGCCTCCATCTTCTGCCTGATCTCTGACATCTATGTCCAGTACAAAAACAGCGAGAAGGACCAGCTTCTCGAGGGCATGCACGAGTTTGGGATCAACAACCTCCACTTCAATAAGCAGGAGCTGCTGGAGCAACTCCTGCCCACCTGCGAAAAGGAGCTGTTCCTCTCCGGCTACCGGCTGATCCTGTTAGATAAAATCGCCCCGCTGCTGACCAATGTGACAGAGCGGGGGGTACAGGTGCGGATGATCGTCTCTCCCCCGTGGTTTGAAAGCTTCCGCCTGGTCTACGGGAACAAGGAGAAGGTTATCGACCACTACTGCCGGGTGTTCCACGCCCTCAGCTGCCACTGCCCTGACCCCTCAGGCCAGTGTCAGATCCGCTTTATCAATAAGCCCCTCTTCAGCGACACCTACAAGGTGGACCACCACCTGATCACCGGACCCTATCTCCACAACAAGACGCTGTTTGACGGCCGAATCACCGCCAACGACTTCTTCACCTACGACCTCATCCGCAAGAGCCGTCTATACGAGCTCATGGAGGCGGAGAACAAGACGCTGTGGGATGAGGCCACCCTCCAGCTCAACTGGGAGCGCTTCGACGCGGCCTACCGGGATATCCGCAACAACGACTACCGGGAGGCGGAGAAGATCGAGCTGCTCTACAGGGCCTGCGACCCCACCGGCCGCACCGCCTCCTCCGAGGAGAGTCTCCCGGCGGAGACTGTTGCATCCTGAGGGCCGCTGTACTAACACGTCTGTCTTTTTGAGGTGTCCCGTCCAACCGGCGGGACACCTTTTTCGTTTCTTCCATATAGGGATACTTTGCCGCTTTCCAGCGGCAAATGTGGTGTTCCGCACCCCGGTGCGGAACTTTTGGGGGACTGCCCCAGCCGCGGGAGGTTTCGCGCCAGAAGACGCGGGGGCGCGCCGCCGCGAGTGCGGCGTACAAGCGTTTTGCCGCAGGCAAAACCTCAAGGTGAATTGGCCGGAACGTCCAAGAGAAGGTGGTCTGGACCATGAAATGGGCGGGCTTTGCTCGGCCATTTAAGTCAAATCACGGGGACCCCGCAAAAGCGGGAAGCTTTTGTGGGGGGGTGTTCCGCACCCCGGTGCGGGTTCCTTTTGGTGTGGCCCAAAAGGAACCAAAAGGCCACTTAGGGGCAAGCCCCTAAGAACTTGATTTGTGCCCTTTGGGCACGGGAATATTCCGCTCTTCGGAGCGGGTTCCTTGGCCCTCAGCAGCAAAGGAACCAAAGCGCTGCTTAGGGGCTCCGCCCCTAAGGACCCCGTGGCACTGGGAAGGAACTGTTAGGCATCGCAAAATTTTCTTGCCTCTCAGCATGCGGCAGTCCCGGTGGAGCACCGAATTGACTGGTTGCTCCAGACCCGCCCTTTCCGCTTCTCTAAGGGCTGCTCTGGTGGGACGTTGGAAAACAGCATTCTATCGGTTTCGCACACTGGCAGTCTGTCCTCCCCGGCCGCAGCAGGCGCTCCTCATAAGGGGCGGAAAACTGCTGTGTTCCGCCGCAGCAGGGCGTAACGCCCGGGGCGGGAATGGCAATCCTCTCGATCCCCACGCGCCGGTGATAAAAGTATACAGTCCAGCGAGGAAAAGGGAGTCCTTAGAACCGTAGGTTCTAAGCGGCTTTTTGGTGACTTTTTCGCCGAGGAAAAAGTCACTCGC
>CAJFUI010000137.1 GCA_904420145.1 uncultured Oscillospiraceae bacterium | reverse complement strand
GGATTTCACCCCCCGTTCTATGGAGGCCCGGTTAATCAGCGGCTTTCGCCCCCTTGACAGTTACACCTCTGCGGTGGGCCGCTCCTCCATGGCCTTGGCCACCACATGGCCGCCGGCGGCGCCGGAGAGGATGGCCTGCAGGTCGATGCCGGTGGACTCCTTTACCCCATCCACAATCTGGTTGGCGCTGGTGATTACATCTTTCACCAGTTTGGTGGAGTTGCCGTCGCCGTACATGACGATCTTGTCCGTCTGGGCCAGCGGGGCGGCGGCGTTCTTCACCACCTCGGGCAGGGCATTGAGGTACATCTCCAGGACCGAGGCTTCGCCCATCTTCCGCTGGGCCTCCGCCTTCTTTTCGATGGCCTCGGCCTCGGCCAGACCCTTGGCCCGAATACCCTCGGCCTCCTGCTCCATGGCAAAGCGCAGGGCCTCGGCCTCAGCCCGGCGGGCCTCCGCCTCCTTGACCGCCTCATAGGCCTTGGCGTCTGCTTCCCGCTGGCGGCGGATCAGCTCAGCCTCGGCTTCCTTCTCCGCCTGATATTTCAGAGCGTCAGCCTGCTTGCGGATCTCTGCGTCCAGCTGGCGCTCCTTCAGGGCGATCTCCTTCTCAGCCAGTTCAGCCTCCTTCTCCTTTTTGGCGATGTCTGCGTTGGTACGGGTGACCTCGATGGTTTTCCGCTGCTCCTCCTGCTGGATGGAGTAGGCGGCGTCGGCCTCGGCCTTCTTGGTGTCGGCGCGGACCTGCATCTCCGCCTGCTGCACCGCCAGCTCCGCGTTCTGCTCGGCGATCATCTTCTCCGCCTGCACCTTCACGGCATTGGCCTCCTGCTGGGCGTTGGAGGTGGCAATGGCGATATCTCTCTGGGCGTTGGCCTTGGCGATCTGGGCCTGCTTGCGGATCTGCTCCACATTGTCGATACCCATGTTCTCGATGGTGCCGGCCTCGTCCTTGAAGTTCTGAATGTTGAAGTTGACCACCTCAAGCCCCAGTTTCTGCATGTCGGGGACCACATTTTCCGTAATCTTCTTGGCCACGCCCTGGCGGTCCTGGACCATCTCCTTGAGGCCAACGGAGCCCACGATCTCCCGCATGTTGCCCTCCAGCACCTGGGTCACAAGGCCGATCAGCTCGTCCTGGCGCTTGCCTAACAGGCTCTCGGCTGCCAGCTTCAGAAGCTCCGGATCGGAGCTGATCTTCACGTTGGCCACGCCGTCCACGCTGACGTTGATGAACTCGTTGGTAGGAACGGCGTCCGTGGTGCGCACATCCACCTGCATCACCCGCAGGCTCAGCTTATCCACCCGCTCAAAGAAGGGGACCCGCCAGCCGGCCCGGCCGATGAGGATGCGCTTTTTGCCGAGGCCGGAGATGATGTAGGCTGTGTCCGGGGGCGCCTTTAGGTAGCCGAGGACCAGCAGCAGCAGGATCAGGGCTGCCGCGATGAGAAAGGGAAGGATAGCGAGCAATTTGTCGAGCATTTCTGTTACCTCCTAAAAATTTTGTCTGTTTATGGAAATGGGAATTGCTTTGCCGGCAAATTCATCAGGGAGGAGTGAAGCAATCGCCGAGGGCGCAAGGTGCGCCGCGAAGTCAAGCAAAAACCGGCGGCACATGGAGTTTTGGCGCGTATGGGCTGCGATTTTTCGGGCCGTGCCGCTGCGGGCGGCACAGGGTCCGTTTGCTATGCTTTGGATAGCAAAAAACGAGACCTTCACCCCGCATGGTAAAAGTCTCGTTCAAATCCTTTGTTTATTCGCGCCGCCCGGGCCGATTCAGGCCGGATAGTCGAGCGGACACCACCCTCCGTGGAGAGCGGAACTACTCCCTTCTGATGGATTCATCATACCACATCCTCCGTAAGGGCGCAATTCGCGTTTTATCAGAAAAATACCGAGACTTTTTGTGCAATTTTTTGCTGCGCGAAAGCACAGCAAAATTGGCCATATGCCGCTGAAAGCGGCACGGCCATGCAATCAAAAGCATGTGGGCCGGGACGGCCCACATGCGCAAAAACTTCATGCACACCGGCGTTTGCCTGTGTTCGTGGCGCGCTTTCCGTGCATGAAGTTTTGCGTCTAACAGCGCAGAAAGGACGGCAAATGGAGAGGTGGCTGCCAGAGAATTTCCCCGACCACGGAGAGTATACAGTATCAGATGGTAAATGTACAGGAGATTTATTTGGCGGCTACATAGGCCAGACCAAAGGCGCCGGGGCCTACATGGGTGCCGATGGTGGCGCCGAGGCCGCAGTCGTGCATCTTAGTGGGCAGAAGGCCTTTCTCCCGGAGCAGGGAGACGAACTTCTCCTTCATGGCGGTGCTGTCCGTATACAAAAAGTAGGAGGGAAAGGCGTCGTCCACCGGGTGCTCGGCGACCTGCTTAATCAATTGCTTGGTGGCGGCGGCCATACCAAAGGACTTGGAGGCCACAGCGACTTTGCCCTCCCTCACATCGATGACGGGCTTGAGACGGGAGACGGCGCCCAGCACCGCCTGCGCGGCGGACAGCCGGCCGCCCTTGCGCAGGTACTCGAGGGTATCCACTGCAGCATAGATGCGGATGCGGTGCTTCACCGACTCCAGAGCGCTGGCAATGTCGGCAGCGTCCAGACCACCGTCCCGCAGCTTGCAGGCGTAGTTGATGAGAATCTGGATACCGGCGGAGGCGGTACCGCTGTCCACCAGATAGATCTCCTCATAGCTGCACAGACCTTTGGCGATGTTGGCGCTCTGGTAGGTGCCGCTGAGGTTGGACGAGAGGAGGATGCACAGCACCTGATCGCCGGCGGCCTTGGCCTCCTCAAAGAGCTTCAGAAAAGCCTCAGGGGAGGGCTGGGCGGTGGTGGGATGGTAAGCTCCGGCGGTGAGGAGCTTGTAGAAGAGGTCGTTGGAGATGGTTTTGCCGTCATAGTAGGTGGTGGGTCCAAAGTGGATAGTCAAGGGCACCACGGTAACCCGGCGGAGCTGGGCCTTCTCCGGGGGAAAATCGGATGCGGAATCGACGATAATACGGATGGCCATTGTTGATACCTCCATGGTGGATTTCTTCGGCGGTTAAGCGGCTCAGAGCGGCTCAGTCCCGCCGAAGCGGTTTGTGTTTCAAAAGCGGCGCGGCCGCTTAGGCGTATCTTCCATTAAATGAACTATATGGGCTGCGCTTGGATTTGTCAAGCAAAACTTCATGGGCTGAAAGCGCGCAAGGAATACAGGCAAAAGCCGGAGCCCATGAAGCTTTTTGCGCATGTGGGCCGGGACGGCCCACATGCCTTTGCTTTCGTGGCCGTGTGCCCCTGAAAGCGGCACACGGCCAATTTTGCTATGCTTTTGCACAGCAAAAAAGAGACAGCGGTGGGAAATCCTTTCCGCGCCGCTGCCTCTCCGACAAACCTTCGTTTACTTCTGGTTTTTGTTCTGATTGCTGTTCTGGTTCTGATTCTTATTCTGGTTGTCGTTCTTGTTCTGGTTCTGATTCTTGTTGCAGTTCTGGTTCTTGTCCATAAGAAACACCTCCTTCCCAGCAGATGAGTACGCCTCTATTCTTGCCAGGAAAACAGAAATTATACACAACTGGAGCATAAAACCAAAAAGGAACGTCCATACTACCTCTACCAACATAAGGAGGTTATCCCATGGACTGGAAAAATAGTGAGACAAAGGAAAATCTGATGCGGGCCTTTGCCGGCGAAAGCCAGGCGCGTAACCGCTATACCTTTGCCGCCTCCACGGCGAAGAAGAACAACCTCGAGGTGCTGCAGCTGATCTTCGAGTACACCGCAGGACAGGAGAAGGAGCATGCGGAGGTGTTCTACGACTACCTCAAGCAGGCGGGCTGCGAGAATGTGGATATCAGCTCAGGCTATCCGGTGGACTGTACCGACGACGCGCTGACCCTGCTGAAGCTGGCCGCGGAGCACGAGCACGACGAGTACGGCGACATCTACCCGGCCTTTGGTGACAAGGCGGAGGAGGAGGGCTTTTCCGCCGTAGCCAACGCTTTCCGGCAGATCGCCAAGATCGAGAAGGTCCACTCCGACCGCTTTAAGCGCTTTGCCCAGCTGATGGAACAGGGAAAGCTCTTTGTCAGCGAGGTGGAAACGGCGTGGATCTGTCTCAACTGCGGCCATATTCACCAGGGGACCAAGGCGCCGGAGCAGTGTCCGGTGTGTAAGCACAGCCAGGGCTATTTTATCCGCTTGGAGCTGTCCCCCTACGAGAAGTGAATCCAAAGGAAAAGGGAAGAGGCTGCCGCATTTCGCGGCAGCCTCTTCCCTTTGAGAGAGAGTAAAGTATAGGGAAAGTATCAGGTATCTATCTATATCAAATGGTCTCGCACCATAAAGTCCTCTTTTTGTGAATAGGAATGAGTTTTTTTACAATAGGCAGACCTCCTTTGTGTTTTTTCGCTCCTTTTACACTTGCATCGGTATCACCTCCTGTTGTGTCTATCATAGACAGGAAATTTGAACCAGATGTGATGGAGATAAAAACCTTTTATGAAGGAATTTTGAAAAAATTGTAAAGGAGAGGGATTGATCTTCCCTGGCCGGGGAGAAAAGGGGGTGGACAAGGACCGGCGGGGGCCGTAAGATAGGAGAAGAAAATAGAACTTTTGACACAGAGCGTACAAACCGGCGCGGTATGCTGGGGGCGGAAGGGGGAGATTAATGTGAATTGTGCGATTCTGATTGTGGAGGACGAGGGGAAGCTCCGGGAGGTGCTATGCGACTACTTCCGCAGTAAAGGAGAGATTCCCAGCCAAGCGGCGGACGGCCTGCAGGCCCTTGCTATGATCGAGGAGGGGGCCTTTGACGCCGTTTTGCTGGACATCATGATACCCGGGCTGGACGGGCGGGCTGTCTGCCGGGCCATCCGGCGGCACAGTGACGTACCCGTCATCTTCCTCACCGCCCTGTCTGACGAGGAGGATAAGCTGCTGGGCTATGAGCTGGGGGCGGACGACTATGTGACCAAGCCCTTCACCCTGTCGGTACTCTATGCCAAGACCATGGCCCTCATCCGCCGCAGCCGGGGAACCATGCGCCAGGGGGATGTGCTGACGGCGGGGGAGCTGACTCTCCAGCTCTCTGCCCAGAAGGTGCTCTCAGCGGGCCGGGAGGTGGCACTGACGCCAAAGGAGTTCTCTTTGCTGCGCTGCCTGATGCAGAACAAAAACGTAGTCATGAGCCGGGAACAGCTGCTGGTGAAGTGCTGGGGCTACGACTACGAGGGGGAGGCCCGGGCGGTGGACACCCACATCAAGCGCCTGCGGGAGAAGCTGGGCGGCGCCGGCGGCTGCATCAAGACCGTCATCAAGGCGGGCTACAAGATCGAGGGGTGAGGGATGAAGAATAGGGATAGAAAATACTGGATTGCCGCTGTTTTGCTGCTCCTCTGGGCCGCTGTGGACCTTTACCGTTACCTCGTGACAGGGCGGGAGATAGCCGTCCACTATGCGGGGCAAACCGCGGTTTTGCGGCTGGTGCAAAACCAGTTCATTTGGGGGGCGGTCAAGGGGCTGGCGGGCGGCATTCTCCTTGCGGTATGGCTGCGGCGGGGGAGGCGTATGTCCGCCCAGCGGGCCATTCCGCTGCTGCTGTCGGCGCTGCTGCTGGTTCTGTGGGCGGCATCCATGTTCTGCCTCACCGCCGTGGACGCGGAGTTTGCGGCGGACCGGGAGGTGAGAGAGCACGCCCACCGGGCCACTTGGATTGCCGAGCATGTTTATGCGGACGATACCGGTCATCTGGACGAGGGATGGATCGGCGGCGGGGCCAACGGCCTGCGCTACCGGCTGTGGCAGGCGGCGGATACTGCCTCTGCCTATCAAGGAAATACCAGCCTTTCCAACGTGGCCGGGGAGAGCAGCTTTGTGAGCCGGGAGTCCGCAGACCACACGGCGGCGGCCACGGCCGTCTTCACTGGGGAGGGGGAGCTCATCGCCGCCAGCTGGCAGGACTACTTCTACTTCGAATATATGACGGAGGAGGAGTGGGCCGCCGGGCAGGAGCGCTCGGCCAACAAGGCCCGGGCCCTGTTTGACCGGGAGAAGCTGACGGAGGCGGGACAGGAGATGGTGGACCACGGCCGCCTCTTTTATCCCGCTTGGTACGATATTGCGGGCCTGCGGCTGACAGGGGTCTTTGACGGGACAGAGCTGAAGCCGGTGCGGATCGAGGGGATCAGGGACGCGGATCTGCGTGAGGCCCTGGACGAGCATGAGGTCCACAGCTACACCGTGTCTTGGGCTGTGGAGACCTTTGACCTGCCTTGGACCACCCTCTACGAGGACATAGAGGCCGCGGCGCCGGGGGAGGAGCTGGTGACGCTGTACTCCGACTACGCCGATCTCTGCCTCTCCCCGGTATCGCCCTCTTTTGCCTACGACGGAACAGCATACGCCGACCTCTCGGAGCTGCTGCGAAGCATCGGACCGGAGCTGAGGGAGGGCTGGCGGAATGATCTGTGCCGGTTTGAGGGGATGGATATGCTGCTGTTGAGCGTCAACTACTGCTGCGACACAGCCGGAAACGTCAGCTGTACCCCCTACTATTACGGCGAGGAGGCCTATCAAGAGGAGGCGCCGGAGGTGCTCTTCTACACCGTCAGTGCGGTGTATACCTCCCCTTGGCGCACGGCCATGGACGAGCTGAGGGAGGTATATATCTTAACCCTGCTGCTGTCCGCGTGTCTGGGGGGACTGTTCCTGTTTTGGCTCCGCTTCAAGCTCCTGCGGCCTGTGGAGATGGTGGGGCAGGAGATGGCCGCCGGCTATTGGGAGCGCTGCGGCGCGGTGTCCCGGCGGCCTTGGCGGGAGGCAGAGGAGCTGGAGCAGAACTGGCGGCAGCTGAGGGACGAGCGCCAAGCCAACCGCAACCAAATCAAGCGGCTGCAGACCGCCTTGGACTACGCAGAAAATGCGGAGAAAAACCGCCGGCAGATGGTCTCCAACATCGCCCACGAGCTGAAAACCCCCTTGGCGGTGGTCCACAGCTACGCCGAGGGGCTCAAGGAACACATCGCCGAGGAGAAGCGGGAGAAGTACTTGGATGTGATTTTGTCGGAGAGTGAGCGGATGGACGCCATGGTGCTGGAGATGCTGGATCTCAGCCGGCTGGAGGCGGGGAAGGTGAAGCTGTCCCGGGATACCTTCTCCCTCTCCGAGCTGGTCCGGGAGGTGTTTGACCGCCTCTCCATGGCGGCGGAGGCCAAGGGGCTCACAGTGGACCTCCAGCTAAAGGGGGACCTGCCGGTGACGGCGGACCGGAGCCGGATTGAGCAGGTGGTGGAGAACTTTGCCACCAACGCCATCAAGTACACCCCACCCGGCGCAGCTATTCACGTCCGAGCGGACCGGCGGGGGCGCTGGGTGGAGTGTTCCGTGGAAAATGAGGGGGCGCAGCTGCCCCCAGCGGCCTTAGACAAGGTGTGGGAGACCTTCTACCGGGCCGACGAGTCCCGGTCAGGGAACGGCACGGGCCTGGGGCTGACTATCGCTAAGAGCATCGTCGAGCTCCATGGGGGCAGCTGCAGCGTATTCAACACCAGGCGGGGCGTGGAGTTTGGCTTCCGCCTGGGGGACTGATGGGGCGAAGAGGTCCGACATAGAGGAAAGGGGATGCCACCGGGCATCCCCTTTCCTGTTTCTCTCTGTCAAATTAGCCCCTTACAGTCCGGCAAAGGTCTCCTCCGCTGCTTGAGCAGTCTCCTCCAGCTCCGCCTTCGTGTGGGCGGCGGAGAGGAACATGGCCTCAAACTGGGCCGGGGCCAGGGCCACGCCGTGGTGAAGCATCCCAGCGAAGTATCGGGCGTAGCGCTGGAGGTCGCTGCCCTTGGCGTCGGTGAAGCGGGTGACCTCTGTTGGGACAAAGAAGGGAGAGAGGACGCTCTCCACCTGATTGACCGCCAGGGCCACGCCGTGCTTTTTGGCGCTGCGGTCCATCTCCCCGGCCAGCCACGCCGCTTTCTGATTGAGCTTGGCGTAGATCTCTTGGTGGTCCTTCAGATAGCGCAGCTGGGCGAGGCCCGCCGCCATGGCCACCGGGTTCCCAGATAGGGTCCCTGCCTGGTACACCGGACCGCAGGGGGCCACCTGCTCCATGAGCGCCCGGCTGCCGCAGTAGGCCCCCACGGGCATGCCGCCGCCGATGATCTTGCCGAAGGTCACAAGGTCCGCCTTCACGCCGTAGTACGCCTGGGCGCCGCCTAAGGCCAGGCGAAAGCCGGTGATGACCTCGTCAAAGATCAGCAGGGCGCCGTACTGGTCGCAGAGCTTCCGCAGGCCCGCCAAAAAGCCGGGGGCCGGGCCCACCACGCCCATGTTGGCCGCCACCGGTTCCACGATGACGCAGGCCACCTCCTGGGGGTAGGCGCTCAGCAGGGCCTCCACGGAGGGGAGGTCGTTAAACTGGGCGGTCAGGGTGTGCCGCACGATGTCCTCGGGCACGCCGGCGCTGCTGGGGTGGCCCCCCGCCAGGGCAGAGGAGCCGGCGTTCACCAACAGGCAGTCGCTGTGGCCGTGGTAACAGCCCTCAAACTTAATGATCTTGTCCCGGCCGGTGGCCCCCCGGGCCAGACGGATGGCGCTCATCACCGCCTCGGTGCCGGAGTTCACCATCCGCACCATCTCGATGTTAGGCACGAGCTCCACCATCAGCTCCGCCATCTCCACCTCACGCCTGGTGGGGGCGCCGAAGCTTAAACCGTCTTTGACGGCCTTCTCCACCGCCTCCCGAATCACCGGGTGGTTGTGGCCCAAAATCATGGGGCCCCAGGAGCAGACGTAGTCGATATAGCGCCTGCCGTCCTCATCGTAGACGAAGGGGCCGTCTGCCTTTGCGATGAACCGGGGGCACATATTCACGGACCGGTAGGCCCGCACCGGGGAGTTCACCCCGCCGGGCATGACCTTCACCGCCCGGTCGTAGAGCAGCTGAGACTGGTCCATATCAGCCGATGTCCCCCTTTCTCATGGCGTCGGCGAGTTCCTTGGCGTAGTAGGTGATGAGCATATTGGCCCCCGCCCGAAATACGCTGACGGCACTCTCGCACATGATGCGGTACTCGTCCACCAGTTCCGCCGCCGCGGCGGCCTTGATCATGGCGTACTCCCCGGAGACGGAGTAGGCGCACAGGGGCAGGTCAAAGGTGTCCGCGCACTGACGGATCACGTCCAAATAGGCGAGGGCGGGCTTGACCATCAGGATATCCGCCCCCTCCTCCACATCGAGCGCACACTCCTTCATGGCCTCCCGGGCGTTGTGGGGGTCCATCTGGTAGCCCTTCCGGTCCCCGAAGGAGGGGGCGGAGCCGGCGGCGGCGCGGAAGGGGCCGTAGAAGGCGGAGGCATACTTGGCGGAGTAGGACATGATGGGGGTCATTGAAAAGCCGTGGGCGTCCAAGGTCTCCCGGATGGCGGCAATGCGGCCGTCCATCATGTCGCTGGGAGCCACCATATCCGCCCCCGCCTGTACGTGGCTGAGGGCGGTTTTGCTGAGGACCTCCAGGGTCTTGTCGTTGTCCACCTCGTGGCCGCAGAGGATGCCGCAGTGGCCGTGGTCGGTGTACTCGCACATG
>CAJFUI010000136.1 GCA_904420145.1 uncultured Oscillospiraceae bacterium | reverse complement strand
CCACCAGGTGGCGTAGGTGGAGAACTTGTAGCCCTTGGTGTAGTCGAACTTCTCCACCGCCTTGATGAGGCCCAGGTTGCCCTCCTGAATCAGATCCAAAAACAGCATGCCCCGTCCCACATACCGCTTGGCGATGGATACCACCAGACGCAGGTTGGCCTCAGCCAGCTTCTGTTTGGCATTTTCACCGGCACGGACTCTCGCTTTCAAAGAGGAGCGCTCCTCTTCAGGCAGCTCAATGCCGTCTGCCTTCGCCTGCTTCAGCACTTCCTCGGCCTGGCTGCCGTCGGTCATATCCTTTGCCAGCGTGATCTCCTCGTCAGGGGAGAGGAGAGGGACCTTACCGATCTCTTTAAGATACATACGCACAGGATCGTCGATGGAGAAGCTGTCCACCAGAGTGTTAGGATCCACCAGCTCCTCCTCCTCCAGCTCGGAGATCTCCTCCGGCGGAGGCTCAATATCGTCGGGCAGCTCCGGCAGAAGATCCTCTTCTGTGCCGATCTCGATGCCGAGAGCGTCGAGGGAATCATAAATATGCTCCATCTGCTCGCTGTCCAGATCGATCTCATCCAGGATATCCATCATCTCCGAGGCATCCAGCTTCCCGCGCTTTTTCCCACGAGCGAAGAGATCCATCAGCTTCTCGTTGGCGTTGAGAATCGGCGCGGCGGGAAGGGTGGCTACCAGCTTTTCATCCAGCTTCAAGAGGGGCTTTTTCTCTCCCTCAGAGCCCTTGTCCCGCTTGGCGGAACCTCGCTTAGACGGTTTGAGCTCCGCTAACTCCGGCAGCTCTTCCAAAGGCACGTCCTGTACCAGCTCGTTCACATCAACGTGCTCTAAATCTTTTGTCATACTTGCTTTCCTCCATAACCCTTTTTTATCTGAAATCTTTCCTGAGCTGCCAGGAGGGGATCTGTCTCTTTGTCCCCGCAGCGCTTTTGATAGGAAGCTTGAATCACACTTATGTAGTCCGCCAACGCCTGTTGGGCGTTGGTAAGGGACTCGGGTTTTTGCAGCACCAGAGAGAGATGGGACATCTCCTCCGGAGTGAGTACGGCGGAGAGTCCCGCCACATGGGAGCTCTGTCCCTCCTCCTGCTGCGCAAGGAGGGCGCCATAGATTTTACCCAGTAAGGGAGAAGAAAATTCCTCATGGTGCAGCTGGGCACAGAGGGGAAAGAGGGATTCGTCCCGGCTGAGCAGCCGGATCACTCCCTCCTCCGCCATGGCGGAGCGGACGTCCGCATAGTGGAAGGAGCGCTCCGATGGCTGCTGCTGGTCCGCGGGATTCAGCTCCCGGCGCTGCTGGATCTTCTTCTCCTTGGCGTAGAACCGCCGCTGAGCCCGCTTGATCTCCAAAAGAATGGCCTCCTTGGAGACGCCGGACTGCTCGGCGGCCCGGCCGGCGTAGACCTCCCGCTCCACGGCGCTGGGCAGCTGGGCGATGAGCTCGCTGACCTCGGCGGCGTAGGCGATCCGGTCCTGGTCATCGGCAAAATTGTGCTTTGCGGCGATGGCCGCCATGCGGTACTCCACGTGGTTCTCACTGCCGCTGAGAAGGGCCTCAAAGGCGGCCGGCCCCTGATTTTTGATAAAGTCATCCACATCCTGCTTCACCGGCTGGCCGTCCACTATGCGGTTGGGCAGCTGCAGTACCTTCACAGAGAACTCCGAGCCGTTGAGCAGCTCGATGGCCTTCTGTGTGGCGGCCTTGCCGGCCCCGTCGTTGTCATAGCAGAGGACAAGCTCCTTGGTGTAGCGGCTGAGCAGCCGAGTCTGCTCCACGGTGAGGGCGGTGCCCATGGAGGCCACCGCGTTGTCAAAGCCCGCCTGATGCATGGTGATGACGTCGATATTGCCCTCACAGAGGATGATGTTGGGCCGCTTGGATTTTTTGGCCAGGTTCATGCCGTAGAGCACCCGGCGCTTACTGTAGGCGATGGTCTCCGGGGTGTTCATATATTTGGGCTCCGACTTGTCTAATACCCGGCCGCCAAAGCCCACCACATCTCCGCGGATGTCGATGACGGGAAACATCAGCCGGCTGCGGAACTTGTCATAGAGCCGGCCCTGCTTGGTCTGCACCACCAGTCCCGCCGCTAAGAGCTCCTCCTTGGTAAAGCCCTTGGCCACCATGGCAGTGAGCAGGCCGTCCCAGCTGTCCAGGGAGGCGCCGAGACCGAAATCCATAGCCGTCTTCCGGTGGATTTTCCGCCGCTCCAAATAGGCGGCCACCGCGGCGCCCTCGGGCTGCTGCAGGTTCTGGTAGTAAAAGCGGGCGGCCTCCCGATTGAGCTCCAGGACCCGCTGGCGCAGACGGCCGCTCTCCCGGTCACCGGTTTCCTCCGGCACCTCCATATTGACCCGCTTGGCCAAAAAGCGCACCGCATCGGGGAAGGAGAGGTTCTCTTCCTCCATGATGAAGTTGATGACACCGCCCCCCTTTTTGCAGCCAAAGCAGTGATAGATCTGCTTGTCAGGCGCTACGGAGAAGGAGGGGGTTTTCTCGTTGTGGAAGGGGCAGAGCCCGAAGTAGTTGCTCCCCTTTTTGGTGAGGTGGACATAGGAGGAGACAACATCCAAGATATCGTTGCGCGCCACAAGCTCGTCCAAAAACCGCTGCGGGAAGGCCAAGGGGCTCCACTCCTTTCTGAAAAAATCAACTGTAATGATATACGTCGCCTGTGAAAAAAATTCTCTTTTTTTCTCCTAAAAATTTTTGACAAAATCCGGAGAGGTTTTTGCGCCGTCTCCGTCAAAAAGTCGATTTGACAAGAAAAATTTTACCTGCTATACTACAACTTACTTTGGATTTTTTAAGGAAACAGGGAATCCTACCGACAGGGAAACGGGATGGCGGTTTCTCTTTCAAGACATAACAGACGGGCCGGAGATGTGCGCGTGCAGCGGAAGGACGCCGCGGCTTATAGGGAGGCAGCGATGGAGATACAGGTTTATACCCTGCCGGTGGACAGGGAGCTGGGGGAGAAGGAGCGGGAGAAGCTTTTAGATATGATGCCTCTGTTTCGCAGACAGCGCCTGCTGCGCACCAGAGAGAGCAAGCAGATACAGGCCCTCTGCGCCTATGGCCTGCTGCGCTATGCCTTAGAGCGGCAGTACGGCTATGCCTGTCTGCCCCCCATGGCCATAGCGGAGGAGGGGAAGCCCTATTTTCCCGATCTGCCCAAGGTCTGCTTTAACCTCAGCCATACGGAGGGAGCGGTGCTGTGCGCCCTCCACGACCAGGCGGTGGGGGTGGATGTAGAGCGGCACCGGGCGGCGGCCCAAACGGTGCTCCACTACTACCACATCACCGAGACGGGGGAGTTTTGGAACATGTGGGTCCACCGGGAGGCCATCGCCAAATGCCGGGGAAAGGGCTTTGCCGCCCTGACCCACTGGGACGCCTCTCTTGAGGAGCGGATCGACTGCCGGGCCTTGTCGGTGGTAGAGGGCTTCCACGCCGCTGTGGCCACTGAGGACCCATCCAGCGCCCACCGGTGCATCCTGACCTCCTTAGAGGAGATTTTGCAATAAGAAAAACCGTCTGCCTGCAGGCAGACGGTTTTTTGCTTGGCTACTCAGGCCGTCTGGTATTCAGGAAGATCCACCAGACGGACCTTATGTCCGGTATAGGGGAGGAAAATATTAAGCACGTCGGAGGTCTCTAATTTCAGCGTTCCAGTGTTTTTGCAGGGGTGGCAGCCGATGTACTCCTTGCTGTAAAGAGTCCGGTCCAGCAGCAGCTGCACCGCGCCCTCCTTGTCGTTCATCAGGGCGAGAATAGAGGCGGAGCCGGGGGTCACGCCGAGGAGCTCCTCCATCTTCTCGCCGGAGGCAAAGCTCAGGCGGGCCGAGTGGATTTGGGCGGAGAGATCCTTTGTTTTAAAGAGCTTGCTGGCGGGCATGCACAGCAGATAGAACTGGGTCTGCTGACGGTTGCACAGGAAGAGATTTTTACATACCCGTACGCACAGCGCCTCGCTGATAGCGCGGCAGTCCTCCATAGTGTCGGCGGGGTCATGCTCCACCCGCTCATAGGGGATGTGGAGCTTTTCGAGAAGATCGAAAGTGGCCTGCTCCACGGGAGGGCGGGGGTCGGTGGGAGGAGTGGTGTAGATCTGTGAAATGGTCATAGGCATATCTCTCTTTCGCAATTCAGGGTGTATGCGGACTCCTCACTGAGGAGAGGGACAACAGTTTATTTCAATAGATTTTCTCCCGCCGTATAGATATCGCCGGCGCCCACCGTGAGGATCAGGTCCCCCGGCTGGGCCAGACGCCGCAGGGTCTCCGTTACATCGGCAAGGGTGGGGCAGTAGATAGCCCCGGGAATCTCCCTTGCCAGATCCGCAGAGGAGATGCCGATGGTGTTTTTCTCCCGGGCGGCGTAGATTTCCGCCAGGATCACCTGATCCGCCGCCTTCAGCTCCTCCACAAACTGGGAGAAGAGAGCCTTGGTGCGGGTGTAGGTGTGGGGCTGGAAGGCACATAAAACGCGCCGATAGCCCAGCCCTTTGGCCATGCTCAGCAGGGCGTGGAGCTCACCGGGGTGGTGGGCGTAGTCGTCGTAGATCTTGGCGCCGTGGAACTCCCCCTTGTACTCAAAGCGCCGTCCCGCGCCGGTGAAGGTGGCCAATCCCTCCTCCACCGCCCTGCCGGGAAGGCCCAGCACGTAGGCCGCAGACGCGGCCGCCAGGGCGTTGAGCATATTGTGCCGTCCGCCCACCTGCAGCGCCGCATGGGCGTAGTGCCGGCCGCGGACCACCACATCAAAGGAGGGCAGGCCGTTGGTGAACAGGATGTGCTCCGCCCGACAGTCCGCCTCATTCTGCAGCGCAAAGGTAAAGAGGGGCAGCCCGCGAAGGGCATCCATGGCCCCCGGATCGTCAGCGTTGGCCACAATGTGGCCGTCCTTGGGGGTCAGCTGGGCGAAGGCGCGGAAGGAGGCCTTGATCTCGTCCAGGTCCTTAAAGAAGTCGAGATGGTCGGCCTCCACATTCAGCACCACCGCCACAGTGGGGAAAAAGTGGAGAAAGGAGTTGCAGTACTCACAGGACTCCAGTATAATGGTGTCCCCGCCGCCGATGCGGTAGCCGCTGTGGAGCAGGGGCAGCGTTCCGCCAATCATCACGGTGGGATCCTTCTCAGCGGCCATAAACACGTGGGTGGTCATAGCCGTGGTGGTGGTTTTGCCGTGGGTGCCGGAGATGCAGACGGCATTGCGGTAGCCCCGCATAATGGCCCCCCAGGCCTCCGCCCGCTCAAAAACGGGAATGTGGGCGTCGTGGGCGGCCTGAATCTCCGGGTTGTCGTCGTGGACGGCGGCGGTGCGGATCAAAAACTCCGCGCCGGTGATAGCCCCGGCGCTGTGGCCGATGGTAATGGGGATGCCCAAGGTGCGCAGATGGCGCACCGTCTCACTCTCCCGCATATCGCTGCCCTGCACAAGGAGGCCCGCGCTGTGGAGCACCTCAGCCAGAGGGGACATGGAGACGCCGCCGATGCCGCTTAAGTGTACCCGGCGGCCTGGACGGAGATATTCCTCTATATTGGAACCCATAGATGTTCCTCCAAAAGCGGCGGTTTCCCGCCGATATTTGCTTTTTATAAACTAATTTATTATAATATATTTAGCCGTAAGATGCAACCGGGAAGCCGGGGGCAAACCTGACGATTCTAAAAAGTATATCCATGGGTATTTTGTCCATATTACAGCAAAGACAAACGAGAAGGAGCCAGATCCATGGGAGCGATTCCTGAAAATTTACAATCTATTCTACGCACGCTGTCTGACTTTGGTCACAAGGGCTGGTGCGTGGGGGGCTGTGTCCGGGACACCCTGCTGGGCCGGATGCCCGGGGACTGGGATGTGGCCACCTCTGCCAGACCGAAGGAGGTGCTCGATATCTTCGCGCCCCGCGCCATCCCCACCGGCCTCCAGCACGGCACAGTTACCGTGGTGACGGATCAGGGGAGGGTGGAGGTCACTACCCTCCGCCGGGACGGCAGCTATGGGGACCACCGCCACCCCGATCAGGTGAGTTTTACGGACTCCCTTGAGGAGGACCTCTCCCGCCGGGATTTTACCGTCAACGCCATGGCCATGGGGCTGGATGGGGTGGTGATCGACCCTTTCGGCGGAGAGACGGATCTGCACCGGGGAGTGCTCCGCTGCGTGGGGGAGCCTGTGCTGCGGCTGCAGGAGGATGCTCTGCGGATCATGCGGGCCCTGCGCTTCGCATCGGTTCTCTCCTTTGCTATCGACGGCGAAACCGCCGCAGCGGTGCACCGGGAGAAGGAGTCCCTCCGGCAGATCGCCGTGGAGCGCATCGCCGTGGAATTAGGAAAGCTCCTCTGCGGCGAGAGCGCGGCGGAAGTTCTATTGACATACCCCGATGTGCTGGGGGTAGTCCTTCCGGAGATCCTGCCGGCGGTGGGCTTTGACCAGCGGAACAGCCACCACTGCTACGACGTCTGGGAGCACACCGTCCGCGCCGTGTCCGCCGCGCCGCGAAATCTGCTCCTTCGGTACGCCCTGCTGTTCCACGACCTCGGGAAGCCGGAGACCTTCTCGATGGACGAGCAGGGGGTGGGCCACTTCTACGGCCACGGGAAGCGCAGCGCTGAGATGGCGGAGGCGGCCTGCCGCCGCCTCCGGCTGGACAATGACAGCCGGGAGACTATTGTTTTGCTGGTGCGGCTCCACGACGCGGAGATCCTGGCTACAGAAAAAAGCATCCGCCGGATGCTGCGGCGGATCGGAGAGGAGCGGCTGCGGCTGCTTCTGCAGATGAAACGGTGCGACAATTTGGCCCAGCACCCGGACTACCACGGCCGGCAGCGGACCATAGACCAGCTGGAAGTGCTGCTGGATATGGTGCTGCGGCAGGAGCTCTGCTTCTCCCTAAAACAGCTTGCTGTCAAGGGAAATGATTTAACGGATATGGGGCTCTCTGGCCCGGCGGTGGGCAGGGCCCTCAACACCCTTTTAGACCTTGTGGTGGAGGAGCGGCTGCCCAATGACCGGCCCACACTCTTAGCCTATGTGAAGGAGGAACTGCTATGACCTACATCGGCGCCCACATGTCCAGCGCAGGGGGCTTTTATAAGATGGCCCGGAAGGCTGCCGCAATCGGGGCCAACACCTGCCAGTTCTTCTGCCGCAACCCCCGGGGGAGCCGGGCCAAGGCGTTAGACCCGGAGGACCTTGACCAGTGCAGGGCCTTTCTTGCGGAAAACGCCTTCGGCGTGGTGGTGGGCCACGCCCCCTACATCATGAACCCCTGCGCCAGGGACGAGGGGATCCGCGCCTTGGCCGCTGAGATGATGGCCGGGGATTTAGCCCTGATGGAGCATCTGCCGGGAAACTGCTATGTCTTCCACCCGGGCAGCCATGTGGGGCAGGGGGTGGAGACGGGGTGCCGGCTGATCGCCGATATGCTCAACGCCGTCCTCCGTCCGGAGCAGCAGACCACCGTGCTGCTGGAGACCATGGTGGGCAAGGGCAGTGAGATCGGCGGGCGTTTTGAGGAGCTGCGGATGATTTTGGAGCAGGTGAAGGTACCGGAGCGGATGGGGGTGTGTATGGACACCTGCCACATGTCCGACGCCGGGTACGATATTGTCCACGATTTGGACGGCGTTCTGGCCGAGTTCGACCGGATTGTGGGGCTGGACTGGGTCAAGGCCGTCCATATCAACGATAGCCTCCACCCCACCGGGGCCAAGAAGGACCGCCACGCCAGGATCGGGGAGGGGACCTTGGGCAGCGGGACGATTCTCCGTGTTCTCACCCATCCTCGCCTCCGCCATCTCCCTTTTCTTTTGGAGACGCCTAACGACGACGCAGGCCACGGCCAAGAGATTGCCATGCTCCGCGTCCAGCTGGAGACAGAGAGAAAAGAAAACCAAAACAAAGGATGGGAGGAAACCATATGATTGTGCGCCGCGCAGAGCTGAGTGAGCTGGATCAAATTATGGAGATCTACGACAGCGCCCGGGCCTTTATGCGTTCCCGGGGGAATATGTCCCAGTGGATCAACGGCTACCCAAGCCGGGAGCGGATCACCAAGGATATCCGCCGGGAGCAGTGCTATGTCTGCGAGCAGGAGGGGCAGCTGGCGGGGGTGTTTGCCTTTATTCTTGGGGAAGACCGCACCTACCAGGTGATCACAGAGGGGCACTGGCGCTCTGACAGTCCCTACGGCACTGTCCACCGACTGGCCTCCAGCGGCCGCTGGCCGGGGGTGAGCTGGGCCTGCTTTACGTTCTGCAAGAGCCGCATCGGCCATGTCCGGGCGGATACCCATGCAGAAAACAAAGTGATGCAGCGCGCACTGGAGGCAAACGGCTTTGTCTGCTGCGGCGTGATCCACGTGGAGGACGGCTCCTCCCGTCTGGCCTATGAATATTTAGCCGACGAAGCAGAACCATCAGTCCAGTAGGGGGAGCAGCTCGCGAAGGGCACGGACCTCGTAGTCAATCCGCAGATTGTCCGGTCGGGGCAGTCCCTTGGGATTGAACCAGCAGCAGGGGAGGGAGGCGTTGTTGGCCCCCTGTATGTCGCTGGAGAGGGAGTCGCCGATGACGAGGCAGTTGTCCTGATGAATGCAAGGCACCGCACGGAAGATATAGTCAAAGTAGGCCTTGTCCGGCTTGCCGCAGCCGATGGCCTCGGAGATAAATACGTCCTCGAAGTAGGGGACCAAGGGGGAGCGGGCGAAGCGGGCGCGCTGGACGGACTCCACGGCGTTGGTGATGAGGTAGAGCTTGTGTAGCTTGGACAGTTCTTGACACACCTCCAAGGCGCCGTCCAATAAGATGGCAATGCTGCCTAAGGCGGCTAAGTGGTCACGATTCAGCGCCTCCGGATCCCCCTTTTCTCCTGTCAGGGCCAGGTAGCGGCGGAAGCGCTCCACCAGGAGGAACTCCTTGGAGCAGAGGCCCCGGTCGTAGTCGTGCCAGAGCTCGGCGTTGCAGCGGTGGTAGAGGGCATAGCCCTCCTCGGAGAAGGCGAGGCCGTGGCGCCGGCAGACGATGGAGTGGGCCCGGCGCTCGGTGGCATCGAAGTCAAAGAGAGTGTTGTCCGCGTCAAAGAGCAGATAGGGATAGTTCATGGTGTGTCTCCTTTCAAGGGGGGCTTTCACTGCAGGCGCATGGTCTGTGCTGCTTTGTATTGTAGCATGGATCGCGCCGGCACGGGGACCCTTTTTGCTTTTTCGGGAGAGAAGTTTTCGCTTGCCGCAAGGGGGGAGGTCTTTGCCCCTAAGCAGCGCTTTGTCCCTTTTGCCGCTGCGAGCAAAGGAACCCGTTCTGAGGAGCGGAATGTACTCCCGCGCCTATAGGGTGTAAAGATGAAAAAGAGGTTCCGCTCCATCGGAGCGGAACCTCTTTTCGATTGATCTGAAAATGAGAAGGGGCCTCAGCAGGACTTATCCTCCACATACAACTCCCGCACCGCGTTGGGATCCGCAGCGGCCTTGGGAGCAGGCGCAGCCTCGGCAGCAGCGGGCTCCTCGTGGGGGCCGTCCCGCCAAGCCAGGAACTTGGGGGCCACCTGGGGGAACAGCGCCAGGCTCAGCACGTCCTCCTCGCTCTTGGCGATGTCCTTGAACTCCTCCTTGTACTTCTCCAGCTCCGGCTCGAGAAGGTCGGCGGGGCGGCAGGTGATCACGTCCTCCGGCTTGATGCCGGCCTTGGCGCGGACCTCCTCATTGACCTCGCCGGGGAGGGTGCCGTACTCACCCTTCAGCATAGCCCGAGACTCCTTGGTAAAGGTCTTGTAGCGCTCGCCAAGGATGATATTCATGACGGCCTGGGTGCCGACGATCTGGCTGGAAGGAGTAACCAGCGGGGGATAGCCGTAGTCCTTGCGGACCCGGGGCACCTCGGCCAGCACGTCGTAGTACTTGTCCTCCTTGCCGGCCTGCTTGAGCTGGCTGATGAGGTTGGAGAGCATGCCGCCGGGCACCTGGTAGAGCAGGGTGTTGGTGTCCACATGGAGCACCTTGTCGTTCAGGGAGCCGGCAGCCTTCAGCCGGTCAGCCACCTTGCGGAAGTGGGCGGCGGCCTCGCTCATCTTGTTGAGATCCAGCCCGGTGTCACGAACGGTACCCTTCAATGTGGCCACCAGGGACTCGGTGGCGGGCTGGGAGGTGCCGTTGGCCATGGGGCTCAGAGCGGTGTCCACGATGTCCACGCCGGCATAGGCGGCCATGAGATAGACCATGTCGCCGGTGCCGCTGGTGTTGTGGGTGTGGAGATGGATGGGGATGCTGACGTTCTCCTTGAGCCGCTTAACCAGGGAGTAGGCCTCCATGGGCAGCAGCAGGTTGGCCATGTCCTTGATGCACAGGGTGTCGGCGCCCATCTGCTCCAGCTCCTTGCCCAGCTTTACGAAGTAGTCCTCGTTGTGGATGGGGGAGATGGTGTAGCTCAGAGTGGCCTCCACCTGTCCGCCGTACTTCTTGGTGGACTTGATGGCCTGCTCCAGGTTGCGCACGTCGTTGAGGGCGTCGAAGATGCGGATGATGTCGATGCCGTTTTCAATGCTCTTGCGGCAGAAGGCGTCCACCACGTCGTCGGCGTAGTGCTTGTAGCCCAGGATGTTCTGGCCACGGAAGAGCATCTGCAGCTTGGT
>CAJFUI010000135.1 GCA_904420145.1 uncultured Oscillospiraceae bacterium | reverse complement strand
TGAGCACCTCGTCCCCTGACCGCAGAGAAAATATTCTGCCCCCATCCACCGATAAAAAGACGGGCTTTCTCCCGATCTCCCGGGGATGGACCCGTATGGTGCTCTCCGCACTCATCACATAGGAGTTAGAGTGGATGGAGTGAGCACAGATGGGACTCACTACAAAATTCCGGGCAGTGGGCTCCACAATCGGCCCGCCGGCGGACATGGAGTATCCCGTGGAGCCGGTGGGCGTGGCGATCACCACGCCATCCCCCTCCAGAAGCCCAAGAGAGGCTTCTCCTACCGTCACTTCCATGCGGATGATCCGGGCCACCGCCCCCTTCCCGATCACCGCGTCGTTGAGACCGATATTCTCATAGACCTTTCGGTTATCCCGGTAGACAGAGACCTCCAGCATCATGCGCCGCTCCCGCTTAAAGGCGCCGGCGGCTAAATTCTTCAGCAGGTACATCTCGTTGCGCTCCAGCTCTGACATAAAACCGAGGCTCCCAAGGTTTACCCCCAGCAGGGGCAGACGGCGGATCGCGGCGGTTTTGGCCAAATGCAAAATCGTACCATCGCCTCCAAAGGTGATAATCAGGTCACTGCTCCGCAGCTCCTGATGAAGGGGGCGCAGAGGCAGATCTCGCGGCGGCTCTCCCCCCTCCATTTTGAAGGGGAGGCAGGCCACCGTCCGCAGCCCCACAGAGGCGAGAATTTCCGCCGCCTCCTTGGCCGCCTCCAGCCCCTTATCCCGATAAGGATTGGGGCACAGAATCACCTTTTTCATCCGCCGTTCACTCCTTTAATGCGCTGTGTGACGCCTCTACTAAGGTTGGCAAATCTGGAATGGAATCCTCACCGTTCCGAAAGCTCAAATACCCTAAATACTCGATATTCCCCTCCGGACCGCGAATAGGAGAATATGTAATATCAAGTACCATAAAGTTGTTTTCCTTTGCATATATCAAAAAGTTTTGAAGCACCTCGAGATGGACAGCGGGATCTCTGACGACACCCTTTTTCCCAACCTTTTCCTTCCCCGCCTCGAACTGTGGCTTGATGAGGCAGACCACCTGCCCTCCCTGCTTCAAAACAGCGGCGATGGCGGGCAGAATCAGCTTGAGAGAGATGAAACTCACGTCTACCGAGGAGAAATCTGGCTCCTCCGGAATCAGCTCATGGGTCAGATAGCGGGCATTAGTCCGCTCCAAACAGACCACACGGCTGTCACTGCGCAGCTTCCATGCCAACTGCCCATAACCTACGTCCACAGCATAGACTTTTGACGCGCCGTTTTGCAGCATGCAGTCAGTAAAGCCGCCGGTAGATGCGCCCACATCCATACAGACACAGCCGTCGAGATGAATGGGCCATATGGACATGGCCTTCTCTAATTTCAGCCCTCCGCGGCTGACATAGGGCAGCGTATTGCCTCGAACCTCGATGACCGCCTCGGCTTTGACCGCTGTTCCCGGCTTATCCACCCGTTTTCCATCTACAAAGACCAGCCCGCTCATAATGGCAGCCTGGGCCTTCTGCCTGGTCTCCTGAAGGCCCTTCTCCACCAGCAACACATCAAGCCTGCTCTTTGCCATGGCATACCTCACACACTGTCTGATAAATTCCCTCGCTGTCGACGCCGACGCTGCGGCGCAGCTGGGCCACACTGCCCTGCTGAATAAAGTCCTCCCCGCAGCTGCAGAGCCGGACGGCCTGCGGAGCGATCCCCGCCGCCGTTAATGACGCGCACAGCTGCTGGCCGACAGAGCCGGTGGAGAAGCACTCCTCCACCACCACCATGCGGCCTGTCTTTCTGACGCTGTCCAGAACCTCGCCCGCCGACAGCGGCGCGATCACATGGAGCTTAATGACCTCGGCGCCGATCCCCTCTGCCGCGAGGCGTTCAGCGGCGGCAAGGGCCTCATTAATCAAGGTCCCATAGGCCACAAGGGTCACATCCGTCCCCTGCCGGAGCAAAGCAGCATGCTTCCCATTCCATCCGTCCTTATAGGCCCCCTGGCCGCCTCTGGGGTAGCGGACAGCAACCGGGCCGTCCATCTCCAGCACCCCATGGCGCAGCATCTCCCGCAGCTCCTGAAAGCTGGCCGGGGAAAACACGGTCATATGGGGAATGGGCGTCAAATAGGACACATCCGCCACGCCGTGGTGAGTGGCACCGTCCGCCCCTACCATGCCGGAGCGGTCCACGGCGAAGACTACATGGAGATTCTGCAGGGCCACATCGTGAATGATCTGGTCGTAGCCCCGCTGCAAGAAGGAGGAGTAGACAGCGAAAACCGGGATCAGCCCCTGCTTCGCCATCCCCCCCGCCATGGCCACCGCGTGGCCCTCGGCGATGCCCACATCGAAAAACCGCTGGGGATAGTACTCCGCAAAGGACTCCAGCCCCGTCCCCTCCCGCATGGCGGCGGTGATGGCACAGATCCGCGACTCCTCAGCGGCCAGAGACTCCATAGTCTGACCAAATACAGCGGAAAAATCCAGCGGTTTTTCTGTACCGACTCCCTTCGCAATATCAAAGGGCCCCACGCCATGATAGCGGTTGGGATTCTCCTCTGCCGGCAGATAACCCCGCCCCTTCTGAGTTTTTACATGGACCAGCACAGGACAATGGAGCTCCTTCGCCCAGCGGAGGGTTGTGCACAGCCGTTCGATATCGTGCCCATCGATGGGGCCAAGGTAGGTAAAGCCCATGTCCTCAAACATGGTGCAGGGCCAGAAGAGCTTCTTCAGCGCCGTCTTCAGCCGGTGGTTGAAGCGGTAGAGCTTCTGTCCGCCGGGAATACGCCGCATCAGATTGCGGTAGTGCTTCTTAAAGCTATAATAGCTGGCCTTTGTGCGGATCGCGGCCAGATGGCTGGATATGCCGCCCACATTGGGATTGATGGACATGCCGTTGTCGTTCAAAATGACGATCAGCGGCTCGTTGGAGTCCCCCGCGTCATTGAGTCCCTCATAGGCCAGCCCCCCGGTCAAAGCACCGTCACCAATCAAAGCGATCACACTGTAATCCTGCTTTTGTAACGTTCTTGCCCTTGCCATACCGAGGGCAACGGAAACCGAGTTGGAGGCATGTCCGGCCACGAAGGCATCATGCTCACTCTCTGTGGGTTTAGGGAAGCCGGAGAGCCCGCCGAACTGCCGCAGGGTATGCAGCAGCTCTGCCCGGCCAGTCAGAGCCTTGTGGGTATAGCACTGATGGCCTACATCGAAAACCAGCCGGTCCCGGCTGGTATCAAAAACCCTATGGATCGCTACCGTCAGCTCCACAACGCCGAGGTTGGAAGCTAAATGTCCCCCGGTCTGAGAGACCGTATCCAGCAGGAAGGAGCGCAGCTCCTGACAGAGGATATTGCATTCTGTTATACTCAACTCCTGCAGGTCCGCAGGAGAATGAATCTTCTCAAGCACCTGTGTTTTCTCCTTATTTGCTCCTATGAAAGACATGAATGATTCGGCCCACCGTATAGACCACCTTCGTGCTGCGGCCCATGGCGAAATTCTTCCCCAGCGCCTTGCCGCCGATTGTCATACCTGAGACCAGAGCGGTGACCCCCAGAGAAAGGAGCACGCTCTCCGAACTCAGATGGCGTTGGAGTTCCACCACAATCACCGCTGCAGTAGTACCGCTGACAATGCCGCAGATATCCCCTACCACGTCGTTGCAGAAATTGCTCACCTTGTCGGCGTTCCGGATCAACTGCAGCGCCTCCCTCGCCCCGGGCGCCTTGTGGGAGGCCATGGAGTGGAAGGGCTTCTCATCGGCGGCGGTGACCGCCACGCCGATGACGTCAAATAAAATTCCCAGCGCAATAAAGCCGGCCAGAACCGCAAAGGAAGCCAGCAGGCTGGCTGCGCTGAGCAGCTCATTGGAGAGAAAGCTCAGTGCGGCGGAGAGGGCAATGGAGATAAAGAAAATC
>CAJFUI010000134.1 GCA_904420145.1 uncultured Oscillospiraceae bacterium | reverse complement strand
GTCCAGCTCATCGAAGAACAAGTCCAGATCCCCCTTGGCCTTGATGGCGATGCGGGGGAGGTTGATGGAGGTGAAGCTCAGGTTGCCACGGCCGTTGCACTGCTGGCGGGTGGGGTCGTAGACGTTGCTGATGACCCGGGTGCGGCAGCCCATGTAGGCGATCTCCGTCTCCGGCCGCTTGGGGTCGTAGTACTGGAGGTTGAAGGGGGCGTCGATAAAGGCGAAGTTGGGGAAGAGACGCTTGGCGCTGCAGCGGCAGGCCAGCTTGAACAGGTCGTAGTTGGGCTCCCCGGGGTTGTAGTTGATGCCCTCCTTCACCCGGAAGATCTGGATGGGGAAGATGGGGGTCTCCCCGTTGCCGAGGCCCGCCTCCGTGGCCAGCATGATGTTGCGCATGACCATGCGCCCCTCCGGGGAGGTGTCGCAGCCGTAGTTGATGGAGGAAAAGGGGGTCTGGGCGCCGGCCCGGGAGTGCATGGTGTTGAGATTGTGGATAAAGGCCTCCATGGCCTGATAGGTGGCCCGGTCGGTCTCCTGTTCCGCGTAGGCAAGGGCCTTAGCCTGAATGGCGGGGATCCGCTCGGCATTCCCATACCGCTCTGAGAGCAGCCGCGCCTCCTCACGGAGGTAGTCCTCGCAGCCCTCTAACTTGGGGTAGAGACCCGTCTCGTCCTTCATGCGCCTGCGCAGGTCCTTGAGGTCCTCGGCGGGATCGCCGTCCATGTCCAGTAGCAGTGTCAGGCACTTGGAGAGATTTTGGGTGTAGAGCTTTTCAAAGGTCTTGCGAACCCCGTCGGCCATGCCGTAGTCGAAGTTGACGATGGACTGGCCGCCGTGCTGGTCGTTTTGGTTGGACTGGATGGCGATGCAGGCCAGAGCGGAGTAGGAGGAGATGTCGTTGGGCTCCCGCAGATGGCCGTGGCCGGTGGAGAAGCCCCCCTCGAAGAGCTTTTTGATATCGATCTGGCAGCAGGTGGTGGTGAGGGTGTAGAAGTCCAGATCATGGATGTGGATGTCCCCCTCCCGGTGGGCCTTGGCGTGTTCGGGCTTGAGCACGAACATCTGGTAGAACTGCTTGGCCCCCTCGCTGCCGTATTTGAGCATGGAGCCCATGGCCGTATCGGCGTTGATGTTGGCATTTTCCCGCTTCACATCGCTGTCCACTGAGTCGGAGAAGGTAATGTCCTCATACACCTTCATCAGCTTGGTGTTCATCTCCCGGACCCGGCTGCGCTCGTTGCGGTAGAGGATATAGGCCTTGGCGGTCTGGACATAGCCGCTGTCCATGAGAACCTTCTCTACGATGTCCTGCACATGCTCCACGTCCGGGGCCTCCAGCCCCTCCACCTCCAGAAAGGACACCACCTCCCGGGCCAGCTTGCGGGCGGTCTCCTCGTGGCCGGGCTTGTAGGTGGCGTTGAAGGCCTTGTTAATGGCGACGGCGATCTTCTCCTCGTCAAAGTCAACCAAGCGGCCGTCTCTCTTGCGCAGCTTCGTAATCGTCATCGCCATGGCTATTTCCTCCTAAACACCATATCTTGTGATTTTTGCGATTTATACAGCAAATATATAGTAGCCTGCGGGGAAACAAAAGTCAATACCGAAAGTCGAAAATCGGGAAAACTTTCCCCGCCGCCTCGCCGCCGCCAGCTGTTAAGCGCGGGCGGAGGAACTGCGGCGGCAGGGGAGGGGAGAAATTTTGGCGGAGGGCTTGACAAGGAAGGAGGCGTTGTATATACTTAGCGTATCTAATTAGTATTACTAAATAGCAGCGCAGAGGAGGTGCGGAGGGACTCGTGGACAGCAGATATGTGCAGCAGTTCAAAAAGGGCTCCCTGGAGATGATCCTGCTGAGCCTGATCGCACGGAAGGAGACCTATGGCTACGAGATCATTACGGAGCTTAACCGCGGCGGCGCCGACGTCTTGGGCTATGCCCGGGAGGGAACCGTCTATCCCATTTTGTACCGACTGCAGGAGGCGGGGCTGCTCTCCTGCCGCCTTGTCCCCTCCGCGGCCAACGGCGCCTCCAAGAAGTACTACGCGATTACCGAGCGGGGGCGGAGCACGTTAGAGGAGCTGACAGCCTTCTGGGAGCGGTATACGGCCTGTGTCGACGCCTTTCTGCGCGGCGGTGAACCTACGGAGGTGGCAAAATGAAGGAGCAATATCTCAGACAGGTGGCAAGGAGGCTCTCCCTGTCCCGCCGGAAGAAGCGGGAAGTCCTGCGGGATTTGGAGGAGGCCTTCGCCTCTGCCCAGGAGCACGGGGAGACGGAGGAGAAAGTCCTGGAGCGGCTGGGCTCTCCGGAGGAGTTCTGCGCCGGTGTGGAGGAGCAGCTCGGCGTCCGACAGGGGCGCGGCGGGACAGCTCCTATCCTTTTGACGGCCTGCGGCGCCGTCCTCCTTGGCCTGTTTGCTGCGGCGCAGGCGGGCCGGCCGCCGGAGGGCGCCATCGGGCAGGCTGACGCTGCCACCACCATTCAGGTGGAATCGGCATTTCCTTTTGATCCGGCGTGGCTGCTGCTGGGCCTTGCGGCGCTGTTGCTGCTGTGGGCGGCAGCCCTTGTGCTCCGCCGGCGCAGAAAGGAGAGGGGTGTCTGATGAATAGAGGAAAGGGGAAACTTGCTGCCTGCCTTGCGGCGCTGCTAATCGCCGCCGTCCCCATGGGCTGTGCCGGAGAGGGAACCTCCGGCGATGGCGCCGCGGCCGCTCTCTCAGCGGAGGAGCTGCTCTCTGTAGAGATCGAGTACCCTGCGGCGTGGCCGGAGAACGATCTGACGGCGCTGGTTCCGCAGCCCGGGGAGGGGGAGCTCTCCTATGTCCGCGACGGTTCAGACAGCGGGTGGTATGAGATCGTCTGGGAGGAGATCTCTATGGAGGCGTCAGAGGCGTACTTGACCGCGCTGGAGGAAGCGGGATATACTGCCCTGCACACTGACGCGGGCGAGACGTCCATGGGAACCATGCTGGAGAAGAACGGCACGGTTTTGAGTGTGGCTTACTCTGAGGGGGTGCTGAACCTCCTCATCATAACAGGGGACGCATAGCACAGAAAAAGCGGGAGGACGGCGCAGGCGCGCCGTCCTCCCGCTCTGCTGTTTCTTGTAAAGAGGGAGCTCCTTCAGCTGGCGGAGGCGGTAGGCCCTTGGCTCTTTTGGCATCCCCGCAGGCGGCGCAGCCGTGGGAGCGCGCCCACAGCTCGTCGGCCACCGGAGCCCAGTTGGCTGCCGCCTCCTCGCACTTGGCGGCTAAATCCCGCACATCCTCCGGGGACTGGAGGTCCGTGGAGTGGGCGCCGGACCGCTCCACCGCATCCACCAGCGCCTGAGGGTTATCCAGCAGGGGACAGGGCCGCAGGTGGTTGCCGTTCCAAGGCTGTCCCTCCTTATAGGCGGTGAAGAGCGGTGCCTGCAAAGCCTCCAGCAGGGTGTGGGTACGGACGTTGGTGTCCGAATAGTGGATGAAGGCGCAGGGCTCATAGTCACCGCCCGCGTTGATGTGGAGGTAGGTCCGCCCGCCGGCCAGGCAGCCGCCGGCATACTCCCCGTCGTTCCAGAAGTCCAGGGTAAAGAGGGGCTTGGTGTCCCGGAATTTCCGGACCTGCTCATACATGAATTTGCGCTGC
>CAJFUI010000133.1 GCA_904420145.1 uncultured Oscillospiraceae bacterium | reverse complement strand
GCCCGCCCCTCTCACCTACGCAGTTACCTACTTTCCGGACGCCTCCCGCTACGGCGGCGCCACCACCGAGGAGCAGGACGAGCTCTTGGACTACTGCGCCGCCGCAGGCTGGACCTATGTGACCCAGTGGCACCGGATGCAGGTCTTTGTCACCGACCGGAGCGATCCTATCCCTTTGGAAACCGACGAAGAGCAGAAGCTGTGGACCATCGAGGCCACTATAGGCCGGGACCGCCGCTGGGCCCCGGCCGTATGGATTTTTCTTTTAGCACTGTGCGCCCTGCTGGGATGGGCGGCGTACCACTCCCCGCTGTCGTTTTGGACCAGCGCCCCAGTGCTTGCTGTGCTGATTCTCTTTCCTTTGTCTCTGCTCCTGTCCCTCTTGGACGCGCTGCTGAACCTGCTTTGGCTCCGCCGGTCCCGCCAATCCGTGGCCCAAGGCGGCCCCTGTGTCCCTATGCGCCGCAGCATCCGCCGCGTACTGTCCGCGGTCCTTCTCCTGCCGACCGTGTTCCTGCTGCTGCAGGCATTGTGGTACGGCGGGTTCTGGGACACCTTGGACACCATCTGGAACTGGCTGTGCCTGCTCCTATTGGGCATCGTCGTCTGGCAGATGCGAAAGCGCAACTACACCGAGAAGTCCATCAGCAGGGGAATTATCCTTGCCGCCGTTCTGCTGACCGCGGCCGCCTATCTCCTCTCCCTCCTCATATCCCCCTTGACAACTTACCTGCGGAACAAGGACCGGATCACCGTCCAAGTAGGGGATCGCTCCTACACGGTCTTTGCCGACCCTGTTCCCATGGATTTTGCGGACCTCGGCGTAGAGAATGACAGGTTTCCCGCCGACGCCATCATCGAGCGGTATGACCGCTCCCCTCTGGCCTCCGCCATGAGCTGCCGGGTGCTCATTTCACTGGTCGACCCCAAAATGCCCTATCTCTACTACACGATTGTCCACACCGCCTCCCCGGCCATCACTGACCTCTGCCTGCAGGATCCGGACCTGATGCGGGAGGGTATGGTAAAAGTATCGGACGACGGCTGGCAGGCCAAGGCGGTGTATGCCGACTTCGCCAACAATACCCATCTGATCTGTTGGGACCAAGCGCTTCTATACATTGTCTTCCGCGACGGCCGCACAGACCCCACGGTCTTCACCCAGCAGCAGAAGGAAACCATCCGCCAGCTAATGATGGAGACCGCGCCATAGGCATCCGCCTGTGCGGCAGGCGGCCTGTTGACAGCACATTGGAAATGGCGTATCATACCAGCAGCAGGCAAGAGGCTGTCCCTCCTCTGCCGCCCCCCAAAAAACAGCGTCAAAGGAGGCCGTACACATAAAATGGATCGATCTCTCCACATGGGACAGAAGCGCCCACTATCAGGCCTTTCGGAACAGTCCGCAGCCCCAATATTGTGTCACCTTTGACTTGGATATCACAAATTTTCTGCCCAAAATCAAGGAAAAGGGCTATTCCTTTACCTTTGCTTTTATCTACGCCGTCACCAAGTGTGCCAATCAGATCGAGGCCTTCCGCTGCCGCTTCGTAGACGGCAAGCCCGTCATTTTGGACACCGTAAACACCTCCTTTACTTACTTGAAAAAGGGCACTGAGCTGTTTAAGGTGGTCAATGTCCCCATGCAGGACAGCATGGAGGCCTATGTCGCCTTAGCCAAGAAGACTGAGGAACAGCAGGAGGCCTATTTTACCGGCCCCATGGGAAATGATATCTACCAGTTTTCCCCCTTCCCTTGGGTGTCCTACCGGCACATCTCCCATACGGACTCCGGCAATCGGGATAACGCCACCCCGCTGTTTGACTGGGGAAAATTCTATGAGCGCGAAGGGAAGATCCTTCTCCCCTTTTCCGTGCAGGTGCACCACGCCTTTGTGGACGGCATCCATATCGGAAAGCTGGCCCAAGCCCTGCAGGCATATCTGACAGATTTCGCATAGCGCCGCCCCCAGCTCCGCTGAGGCAGATCCAAAAACAGCAAAAAAAGAGGGCGGATGCCAGTGCATCCGCCCTCTCCCCCATAAAACTTCATGGGCTGAAAGCGCACCGCGAACACAGGTAAAAGCCGGAGCGCATGAAGTCTTTTGCGCATGTGGGCCGTCCCGGCCCACGCGCTTTTGCTCTCATGACCGTGCCGCTGAAGCGGCACTTGGCCAATTTTACTATACTTTTGCATAGCAAAGAAGCGCTAAAAGAAGAACCGCCGGGAATAGACCCCGTGGGACAGGGACAGCAGTCCCAGCAAAATCAGGGCAATCCCCACCAGAACACCGACCCCTACCGTAGTAATTACCGGTCTGCAGAGGGACAGGATTCCCCCCGCTGCCAGCAGGATTCCAATGACGGTATCCCACCCCCAGCCGATGACGCCGAACTTTCGCAGCTCGAAGGAGGCAATTACCCGGGAAATACCGGAAAACAGCAGCCAGAAGGCAAAAATCAGAACAATGGCCACCTGCAAAAAAGCGTCGTGGAACAGGATCAGCAGGGCGAGGATCACCGTCAGAATGCCCTCCAATAGGATCCAGCCGGCGCCATACATCTCATCCTTGGTCCAGATGAAAGCCACAATATCCACAATCCCCGAGGCCAGCATCAATAGACCGATGACTACCGACAGCAGTCCCATGGCTATAGAGGGGCTGCCGATACAGACCACCCCGGCAGCAATCTGCAGAACACCCGCAAGAATCCACAATGCGGAAGAAAATGTACGCATGTACTTCCTCTCTTTCGTTTTTTCATTATCATACCGCTGAGAAATGAATAAAGTGTAACAAGGATATGAATAAAGGAAAAAATTAGCATTCAACATAGTCAAGCGCTAATTGAATGGCACTTCTGCTAATTATTCTGCTCCGGCAGAAGGGGGCTATACATCATAATGGCGTCATTGGCAAAGAGGAACTGCTCCTCCAACAGCTCGCCGGAAGCCTTATATATCCTGCGGAAGATCTCATTGTGCCGCACATAACCGCCCCAGTAGGCCTGGTCAATGGAGGGATTGCGTTCCACGATCTCGAAGCGGTAAGTCGGGGGAACAACAGAACGCCACTCCCCCTCCAAATGGGTCTCGCCCACCCGCAGCAGCAGCTGAAACGGGCGATCCGTATCGTTGCGGATCATCAGGTCCCGGTGGGGATAGGCACAGGTGGCGCCGCTGCCAAAGGGCTGGGTCCTGTTGGCATCCGGAAAGACATCGTGGGAGTGTCGGTAGCGCTCCACAACAGTCAACGGCGTATGCAGCGCCATCCAAAATACCAGATTAGAGAGCTGACAGAGCCCACCGCCCACACCGCTGCCTATCTGACCAAGAAAGAGGACCATGCCGTCCAAATATCCCTTCCGCCGGCTGGGATTTCCAATCAGCCGCCAATAGCTGAAGGTCTCTCCGGGATAGAGGATCACACCGTTCAGCCGCTGCACCGCAAGCTGCAGATTAACAATTTTGTTCTCCTGAAGCTGCTCCTCCTCCCCTCGGAGATTACGGCGCAACGGCGTGGCATGAGCGAACTGAAGCTCCGGCAGGGGATCGCTTCCCGGCTGTCTTTTTGCCCAGCGGTAACGGGGAGAACACCAGAGAAGATAGCGGCGGAAGGCATAATAGGCGCGTCCTGCCCGCAGCCGCAGCCAGCTTCGATAGATGGGCGGCTGCAGGGTTTTCTTCCGAGGGTCAACCATAACGGATCTTCCTCCTAACCTTTTCCACAACGCTTTTCCATAATCTTCTTTTTACACAGCATACCATGGCTCTGTCGGATTAGCAAGAAGATAACCTCCGCGCTCGGCATTCGATTACCTCGACTTATGACTTATATAATAAAAAACAGAGCACATCAAACGATGTGCTCTGTTTTATGTTGGCGTTACCTATCTTTCCGGGCCGTCGCCAGCCAAGTATTGTGGGCAGAATCGAGCTTAACTTCCGTGTTCGGGATGGGAACGGGTGGACCCTCGACCTAATCAACACCAACTTCGTCGAAGCAAACTGCGCTCATTTCGTTTCCGGCTTTACCGAAAACTCCATATCGCTACGTTGCTTCTCCTCTTCAAATCACAAACGCTTCGCTGGTTTGCGATTTGAGTTTCTATTATCACTGAGAATCTCTCAGCAACAACCTAAATTGTAAAGCATGCGCTCCCCTTTGTCAAGAGGAAAATGGTGACCCGTACGGGAATCGAACCCATGTTTGCGGCGTGAGAGGCCGCCGTCTTAACCGCTTGACCAACG
>CAJFUI010000132.1 GCA_904420145.1 uncultured Oscillospiraceae bacterium | reverse complement strand
CGCATGGCGGAGGAGGGCCACATTGTGGGCAACCACACCTACCACCATCCGGACATGTCCAGCATCGCCGATCAAGGGTCCTTTGAGAAGGAGCTGAATGATCTGGCCGCCCTCTACCAGGAGACCACCGGGGAGGAGCTGTCCAAATTTTACCGCCCGCCCCAGGGGAAATACAGCGAGGAGAATCTTCGGCAGGCCCAGGCGCTTGGCTACCGCACCATTTTCTGGAGCCTTGCCTATGTGGACTGGTACGCCGACGACCAGCCCACCGCGGAGGAGGCCTATGAGAAGCTGCTCCCCCGAATCCACAACGGGGCTATTGTCCTGCTCCACTCCACCTCCCAGACCAATGCGGAGATCTTGGACGATCTTCTCACCAAGTGGGAGGAGATGGGCTATACCTTCGCCTCCCTCAATGACCTGCCGGCTTAAAGATGCCTCTGCCCCACAGCACAGCGGATTTTGACAGGACGCCCTTGGGGCATACTGCCCCAGGGCCGCCGCCGTTTTCCGCCGCAGCGCAGAAGGGCACACCATGGAGCCTCCCCATCACACCGTCCGCTTCCATATTGACGTGGCGGAAATATCCGGGTATAATAACAAAATTGTCCGGTCAAATTCGCGTTTGATTCGCGCCTACAGGCGCGAACTCTGCGAGGTTTTTTTACAGGCTGTTAAATTTCCAATTCCGGACCCATCGGCCTCGCCTGCGGCTCCCTTGCGCCGCCGGGGCCTGCCAGCCTATTTCCCCTCGGAGGAACCCTTAGATGAATCCTATCAAAAAGCTCTACTGCAGGGCCTACCAGACAGTTCTGCGGCTCGCCCTCCCCTTTCTGCCCTACCGCAAGCCGGAGATCCTCACCGGCACGGACCAGCTACCCCCCCTATTTCACCAAAAGGGCATCCGGCGGGTGCTGCTGGTGACGGATCACAGCATCCGTTCCCTTGGGATCACCGCCCATTTGGAGGATGCTCTGTCCGCGGCGGGCATCTTCTGCGCGGTGTACGACAAGACGGTGGCCAACCCCACCACCGACAATGTAGAGGAGGCTCGCTCGCTGTACCTGAAGGAGAACTGTCAGGCCATCATCGGCTTTGGCGGCGGCTCCTCCATCGACTGCGCTAAGGCAGTGGGAGCCCGGATCGTCAAGCCCCGGCAGAGTCTGTCCCGCATGAAGGGCATCCTGAAGGTTCATAAGCGCCTGCCGCCCCTCATCGCCATCCCCACCACCGCCGGCACCGGCAGCGAGACCACCCTTGCCGCGGTGATCACCGACAGCCAAACCCGGCACAAATACCCCATCAACGACTTCCCCCTGATCCCCCGCTACGCAGTGCTGGATCCGGAGGTCACCCGCACACTGCCGCCCCATGTCACCGCCACCACGGGCATGGACGCCCTGACGCATGCGGTAGAGGCGTACATAGGCCGCTCCACCACCCGCGAGACCCGTGCCGACGCCATCGAGGCGGTGCGCTTAATCTTCACAGACCTGGACGCTGCCTGTGCCAATGGCGGCGACATGGTGGCCCGGTCCGGCATGCTCCATGCGGCCTTCCTCGCCGGAAGCGCCTTCACCAAATCCTATGTGGGCTATGTCCACGCGGTGGCCCATTCCCTCGGCGGCAAATACAACATCCCCCATGGCCTGGCCAACGCGGTGCTGCTGCCCACAGTGCTGGAGACCTATGGCGCCGCCGCCCACAAAAAGCTCCACCAGCTCTCCGTGGCCGTGGGACTCTCCCGGGCGGACGAGCCCCACGCCGTGGGGGCGGAGCGGTTCATCCACGCCATCAAGGACATGAAGTGGCGCCTGAAAATCCCCGACACGATCCCCGAGATCCGCCGGGAGGACGTCCCGGAGCTCGCCCGCTACGCCGACAAGGAGGCCAACCCCCTCTACCCGGTCCCCGTGCTCATGGACGCCAAGGAGCTGGAGCAGTTTTACTATGCCGTTATGGAGGAGTCAAGATGAAGCAGGAGGAAATTTTAGCGATTGTCGCCGCCCAGCGGACCTTCTTCGACAGCGGAGCCACCCTTCCGGTGGAGAACCGCATCCAAGGGCTGAAAAAATTGCGGGAGGCCATTCTGCGCCGCGAGGAGGAGATCTGCGACGCCCTGCGGCAGGATTTAGGCAAGAGCGCTTTTGAGAGCTACATGTGCGAGGTGGGGCTGACCTGCAGCGAGATCACCTACATGCTCGGCCACGTCAAACGCTTCGCCAAGGAGCGGCGGGTGGCCACGCCCTTAGCCCAGTTCGCCGCAAGGAGCTATGTGAAGCCCGTCCCCTACGGGGTTAACCTCATTATGAGCCCTTGGAACTACCCCTTCATGCTGACCATGGACCCCTTGGTGGACGCCTTGGCCGCGGGCAACACCGCCGTTTTGAAGCCCAGCGCCTACTCCCCCCACACCAGCCGCCTCATCGAGACGATCATCACCGAGTGCTTTGACCCGTCCTACGTGGCGGTGGTCACCGGCGGCCGTGCGGAGAACCAGTGTCTTCTGCAGGCCCCTTTCGACCACATCTTTTTCACCGGCAGTCAGGCCGTGGGCCGGGAGGTCATGCGCCAGGCGGCGGAGCGCCTGACCCCGGTGACCCTGGAACTGGGGGGCAAGAGTCCCTGCATTGTAACGCCCAGCGCCAAGCTCCCCCTGGCAGCCCGCCGGATTGTCTTCGGAAAATTTCTCAACTGCGGCCAGACCTGCGTGGCGCCGGACTATCTCCTCTGCCACCGCTCCGTCAAAGAGTCCCTGCTCAGGGCCATCACCCAGGAGATCCGGCGGCAGTTTGGGGACGAGCCCCTGCAAAACGCCGACTACGGCAAAATCATCAACCAAAAGCACTTTGACCGCCTCACCGCCCTGCTCTCCTCAGGACAGGTGGTCTGGGGCGGCAAGGGGGACCGCGCCTCTTTGCGGATCGAGCCCACGGTCCTGGACGGCGTCACCTGGGAGGACCCCGTCATGGGGGAGGAGATCTTCGGCCCGGTGCTGCCGGTGCTAACCTATGACACCTTGGAGGAGGCCGCCGCCCTGATCAACGCGCGGCCCCACCCCCTGGCCCTCTACCTCTTTACCGAGGACAAGAGGGAGGTGCGCTATCTCACCGAGCGCTGCCAGTTCGGCGGCGGCTGTATCAACGACACCATTATCCATCTGGCCACCAGCAACATGGGCTTTGGCGGCGTGGGGGCAAGCGGCATGGGCGCTTACCACGGCAAGGCGGGCTTTGAAACCTTCTCCCACCGCAAGAGCATAGTGGATAAGAAGACCTGGCTGGATCTGCCCATGCGCTATCAGCCCTACAGCAGCGCCAATTTCCGCATGGTCCGGCGGTTTTTGAAGTGAATCCCCTTCACCGGTCTCCAATCGTCCGGCGGGGGGCGGTCCGGCAGCCTGTCAGACAAGCGGGAAAGCTTGCCTCTCAGGCTGCCTTTTCTTTTGCCGGAGAGTCCTATTTGCCCCCTTTCAAAAAATGATGGAAATTTTTTTTGGATGTGACCTACCCACAGGGGTTCCTGTGTATTAGGGTGAGAGGCTCGACCATTAGGAGAGGAGGAGATAGATGGAGGATCATGAGATCGTCGCGCTGTTCTGGGCGCGCTCAGAGGAGGCTATCCGGCAGGCCTCCAACAAATATGGCCGGTACTGCCGCTATATCGCTGAGGGGATCCTGCACAGCAGGGAGGACAGCGAGGAGTGCGTCAACGACGCCCTGCTGCAGGCTTGGCGGACCATTCCGCCCCATCGGCCGGAGCGGCTGGCCGTCTTTTTGGGGAAAATCACCCGCAACCTGTCCCTCAACCGCTGGGAGCGGGAGCGGGCCCAGAAGCGCGGCGGCGGTGAGGTGTCGCTGGCTCTGGAGGAGCTGCAGGACTGCCTGCCCGCCCCCAACAGCGGACAGCTGGTGGAGGATTTAGCCCTGTCGGAGGCGTGCAACCGTTTCCTCGCCGCCCTGCCGGCGGAGGCGAGTAAAATCTTTCTGCGGCGGTACTGGTACTTCAGCCCTGTTAAGGAGATCGCCGCAGATTACGGCCTCAGCGAGAGCAAGGTAAAGATGTCCCTGCTGCGGTCAAGAAAGAAGCTGAAAAGATGGTTAGAAAAGGAGGGAATTGACCTGTGAAGGAGATGCGGATCTTACAGGCCCTTGGTCAGGCGGAGGAGGCATATGTTGCGGAGGCGGCCCCTGCGGATATGGGGATCGGTGCAGAGCGGGATCAGGTCTGGCACAGGAAAAAGCGGACGCTGCTTCTTATCGCCGCGGTCATCGCCCTGCTGGGGACCATCACCGCCGCCGCCGATTTCCTCGGCTTCTCCCTGCTGGACTGGATTGCCTCCGCCATGGAGGACCCCGATCGGAATGTCCTGCAGGAGCAGGTCGCTGAGGGGGAGTGGATCTACCTCAACGGCGACAACGTGGCGGTGATCGTGCCGGAGAGCCCGGTGAAAATCCTCCTAAGTGCCGACGGCGGAGACACCTGGCGGGAGACCACCGTCGAGGGGAGCCAGTACATGTACTTCCACGGCCAGCGGCAGGAGGACATGACGTACTACGGGGGCTATATCGGCTTCAACGGCGGGGACTTCGGCTATCTGGTGCTCACCACCGGCGTCTCCATGAACCACCAGGGCCTGCGGATCTTTTTGACCGAGGACGGCGGGGACACCTATCGGGAGATCGGTACCCCCTATGAAGCGCATGTCTCCGTTCTCACTGGGGCAGGCTTTGCCTCCCCTGAGATCGGCTTTATCAGCTACCGGTACTTCGAGGACGCCGGGCCGGACATCTGGTGGACCGAGGACGGCGGGGAGACCTGGAGCCGCCTTCCTGTCGAGCTGCCGGCGGCCTATCAGGAGGGGTACGTATTTACCCCCGGCTCCCCGGTCTTCGAGGAGGAGGAGGGCGTCTACCCCATCACCGCCGCCGGCGGCAGCGGGGAGACCACCCTGTATCTGTACAGCCATGACGGCGGAAGGACCTGGGAGTGGTCGTAGCGGAAGGGCGTGCCCCTCTCTCCGCCGCGCTCTTGTCTGCAGCAGGGCGACCCCATGGCGGCGCGGCATGCAAAGAGGCCTGCGGCAAAAGCCGCAGGCCTCTTTGCATATTCAAGACTTTTTCCGTATGCACAAAAACAGGAGGCCGCGCCGCCCGCCCACGGCCTGCCGTCTCCGCCTCACAGGCTGCCGGGCAGGCGCTCCCGCTCTCTCCGCCTTTCCATGGCCACAAAGAAGTATTCCCGCAGGATCGGATAGGTCAGCTCCTCCGGCAGGGCGTCGAAGAGGCCGATTTTCCCCATCTCACTTCCGGCGGGCAGACCGCCGAATGCCCGGATCACCGCGAAATAGACCTGTCCGTTTCCCCGGTAGTGATAGCCGTTGAGCTCCATGTCGATGTGATAGTCGCACAGGGGCTCCATATCAAAATCCACCGCCCCCGTCTCCTCAAAGAGCTCCCGTCTGGCGGCCTCCAGGGGGGTCTCCCCCGCTTCGATCCAGCCGCTGGGATGCTCCCAGGTACGCCGGTTCCTGTGCATGCAGAAGACCCACTTCCCCTGATACAGGGCCATGACGTCGGCGGAAAAATAGCCGGTCAGCGTGTTAAAGGGACAGATCCGAAACTCCATGGCTTGCACTCCAGTCCACCTCTGTGTTTGCTCTCCATTATAGCACCGCCGCCGGCAAAAGAAAAGATGTACCCTGCCGCTTTTTCTATCCCGGCAAGACCCTCCCGCGCCGCGGGCATGTCAGATCAACAGGGAAAACAGGCGCCGCGGGAGATTTTGCCCACGCGGGCTGCCCCTCGAGCGCAGGGCGCAATTGCAGGCTGTATTCCCTTATAGAGGCAGAAGGGCTGCGGCCCCCATCCTCAGCAGGGAGAAGCGGGCGGCGGTCAGACAGGCCATGCACAGCGCCAGCAGAAGCATCCGGATGCTTCTTTTCTTCAGCCCCCACTTTTGCCCGCGCTTCTCCTGAAAGGCGGGCGCCAAAAAGAGCTCCCCGGCAAGGCCGTAGAGGCACCCCACAGCCAGCAGATCCGTGAGGCCAAAGGAGCCGAGGCGCTCCGTATACAGGAAGTAGAGCAGAATAGCGCTGCAGATGCTAAAGCCCGCGAAGCAGCCGAGGCCGTACCGCCAGACGGCGGGGCGGCCGCCCCTGCCCCTCAGGGCCATTTGCAGGCTGAACAGGAACAGGCAGACGCCCAGCAGAAAGAAGCAAGCCACCCAGAACATCAGATTCACCTCCATCAAGCTTCTTTAGTTAGTTATAGCTAACGCCATTATATCACAACTTCCGCAGATGTAAAGAGCCGGCCAGTGGTAAATCCTCTCACCTGTCACAGGAGCGCCGCCTCCTATTGACATTTTCCGCCATTTCTCCTATGATGCCCTTATACACAACCGATTCTTCTGATAAAGGAGGAGCGCATATGGTGCATACCCTGGAGGAGTTCGCCGCCGCTTTTCAGGAGATCCAGCGGATGGGATGGGTGCAAACCCACCGCTCCGGCCCCACCGGTGTGGGAAAAACTCTGGAAGATCTGCTGGGGATCCCCGAGAACAACCACAACCTGCCGGACTTCGGCGACTACGAGCTTAAATCCTGCCGCATCAACTCCCCCAGCATGCTCACCATGTTCACCTGCGCCCCCCTGCCCCAGGGCGCCAATACCAATCTGCTGCAAAAATTCGGCTATCCCAGCGGCGCCTGCGGCAACGGGGAGCGCATTCTCCACGCCACGCTCTCCGCCCGCCGCTTCACCCCCATCGGCCCTGCCGGCCACCAGCTCAGGCTTATCTGCCGACCCGAGGGGATCTTCATCGCCTCCGAGGCGGGTATAGAGAATGTTCACTGGCCCCGGGAGCGTCTGAAAAAAGCCTTCGAGCGCAAATACAGGGGCAAGCTCGTCTATGCGAAGGCCATGGCCCGGGGCCGCAACAGCGCCGAGGAGTTTCGCTATACCGAGGCCTATGAGGTCTCAGGTTTCTGCTACGACGCCCTCCTCTCCCTGTTAGAGAAGGGAAAAGTCTACGCGGATCTGCGGATCGGCCAGTACCACAGTGGGCCCAACAGGGGGAAAACCCACGACCACGGCACCGCCTTCCGCATCCGCGAGGAGGACCAGCACCTGCTGTTCCGCAAGGTCCGGCAGATCGCATAGGTCCTCTTGCTCCCACCGGTCCGGGAACCGCAGGGCACAGCTAAGCCAAGCGCAAAGGGAGCGCCGCAAGCCCAAAGGCTTGCGGCGCTCCTGCCGTCTGCCGCTCCATTTGAACAGCATACCGGCAGGCAGAAATTGTTCTTTCCCAAAAATTATTTTATCTTTCCTATTGACTTTAATTTTATTTATGTTATATTTAATATTGTTAAAGTCAAAAGGAGTGAGAAATTGGAAATTGATAAAATTCCCCAGTGGATCCTCGCGCTGGAGCCAGAGGACGCCGCCTTCCTGAAGAACTTTGTTTTGAAGTCCGGTTCCCTGAAAGAGATTGCCCGCCTATATGAGGTCTCCTATCCCACTGTCCGGCTGAGACTGGACAAGCTCATCCAAAAGATAGAGTTGAGTGATCAAAAGGAGGAGGCCCCCTTTACGGCCTTTATCAAAGGATTGGCTGTTGATTCCCGCATCGATTTAGAAACTGCTAAAATTATTATCAATCAATATGAAAAGGAAAAGGAGCATTCCAAATGAACCCTGTCATCCTCTGGATCACGGCTGCTGCAGTTACTGTTTTCCATTTTTGGGCATCGCGAAGAAAACCTAAATACTGGTATTTAGGCGGCATTGTGCCCGCCCTATGGGTTGGAACCCTTATGCTCCTGTTTGTCAATGATATGATCCATATAGGCGAGGATTGGCGGATATTGCTCTTCCCGACCTTACTTCTTATTTTGATTTGGATCTCGGGACACGAATCCGCCAAAAAGAAAGAGATGGATCGGATGAAAGCTCAGGATATGTAGCCCGCTTGTTCAGGAGCAGCGGCAAAGCGCCATGAAACTTTTCTCTGCGCAAGTCCTTTCCCTGCAAATAAAACGATTGCGGCGCCCCGCCTTCTCTCTATGGAGAAGGCGGGGCGCCGCCTGTTCTACCGCTTGCGCAGGATCACAATATACTCATTATTCATAGTGGTCGATGTAACACCGCTCTCATTGGTGGGGGAGTTCATAGACGGCATCACCTTGTTGATGATGTTCCGCCCGACGGTGTAGATGTGCTCCATCCCGCAGCTTCCGGCGATCTCCGCGATGATCTGATCGGTGAGGAGCAGCTCCCCCTTCACGGTCCGGTTGCCCACCACCCAGAACTGGTAGCCGCCGGATGTTGTCTTTCGTGCAACAGCGGCGATGGCGGCAGCCAAATCCGAATAGAAGCTGTATACGTCCCCGGCCCGCTCCAGATCCTTGTCCTTCAGCCGCTCTAAAGACTGCCGCAGGATCTCGCTGGGGATGGTGTAGGCGAAGCCGTTCCGGTATTTGCTGCCCCCCATGAGGGACCTGTCGATGCCCATGATTTCCTTTTCCGACAGGGAGAACAGGTCCAGCCACTGAAGGGAGAGCCTGCTGTACTCCCCGTAGGCCACGGTGGTTCTGCTGTCCCCATAGGGCGGCGAGGTAATCACCAGATCCACCGAGCCGTCAGGGATATCCGGAAGCTCCGCGGCGTTGTTTTGATAGATCCTCACCGAGGAGGCGCCGTCCGCGCTCCTGCAAGCCCCATCAAAGTCCGCCATCTTCTCCACGTTGCGCCGCAGAATCTCCGTGAATTCCCCTATGACGTCCGGCGCAAAGGCCTCCACCTTGCTCGGCGGCATGCGGAACATTTTGAACTCGCCGTTCCGCCGGTTGGAGACCAGACGGATGGTCTCGCTGAAGGCGGCAAAAACAAAGTCGCGGATATCCTTGTCCCCGATCCCCGCGATCTCACTTTTGAGCAGGGAGAGCAGCAAAATGACCCGGGGCTTGAACCAGTAGCCGATATTTTTGAAATGGGGGATCTCTATGGCGAGGGAGCAGCTGTCCCGATACTGCTTTAGGTACTTAGGCGCCTCCGCCCCCCACTGGTCCTTGGCGGTCAGATCCAGCTGGTAGGTCTCCCGCATCGCGTCATCGGCCCCTTCGATCCACCGGGCAGACTTCTCATAGCGCTGCTGGATGCGCCGGAGGAGCGCCTGCTCCTCCCTCCTCAGAGCGGCCATGTCCAGCCGGGTGGTCTTCACCTTGCTTAAAAACAGGGCGAAGGGGTTGATGTCGCTGCCCCAGACCCGGGGGATCCCCGCCAGCATCCCCTCCACCAGCACCGTGCCTGAGCCGGCAAATGGGTCCAAAAGAGTCCCCACCGGCCGCACCTGCTTGACCAGCCGGATCAGGTTTCTGCTGATGGGGCAGACCATCATGGCGGGGTAATTGTGGATGCCGTGGGTGTACTCCCGGGTGTCGTCATCCTTAAAGTCCCAATAGTTCTCCGGCAGGGCGCGGAGCGCCGCGATCAGCTTTGCGTCCTCCGCCGTCAGGCTCCTTTGCCGGGATGTATCCTGTGTCATCTCGCTTGTGTCTCCTTTGCTTCTGGTCAGGTCCCCCTGGTGTGTTTTGACCTCCACCGTGCAGATCGTATCGTTGTGCCAGCCGCCGTGGGGAACCAGAAGGATCCGCTTGATCTCAAAGCCATACTTGTACCCGATCCCGCCGCTGTTCCACCCAAAGGTAATCACCTTGCCGCCCAGTTTGACAATGCGGGAGATCTCCCGCTTGTGGTTTCCCCAGAAGGATGCCTTCGTCGTATCCCATGTGACGTTATAGCCCACCTGCTGGTAGCACTCGCTCACCTGTCTGGGGGAATAGGGCGGATCGTAAAGCACGCCGTCCACAGAGCCGCTCTCAAACAGCCGCATAAAATCCAGCGCGTCCATGTGGTAGTCCGTGTCATACGCCGTGCTCAGGTCATTGGTCACAGAGGCCAGCTTATTCCGATTGGCAAAGGGATCGATCCACAGCCCGTCCGTCATCTCGCTGCCAATCAGCTCACGGATCGGGGGGATGTCAAAGGTGTTCTTATTGGGCATGGCCCAGACCCGCTGGATCGGAATTTGGGCGTTTACGCGCCGCTTTTTTCCGGCGGTCCCTCTGGCCGCGGCCGCCGGCGGCTCCGCGTGCTCCGGGATCGCCCACACCCTGTCGATCCGCCGCGCCCCGGCGATACGCCCCTCCCTGCAGAGGGTCTGCACCCGCTTTGGCGTCATATTCCATTTTTCGGCGGCCTGGGCCGTGGTCAAGTACTTCATACAAGCCTCCGCAGTTTCGATAGCACCATTATGTACCGAAACGCGGATAAAAGCAAGTGGAAAGCCGGGATTTATTCGCCTACGGACCGCGGATGTAGGCGTCCCGCCCCCGCCCCGCCTCAGATCAATGGGACAGAGCGCGCGAAACCAGCGGCCTCCCATTTCCGCCCCTCAGCAGAAAACGGGATTTTGCGGTGGCGTGCCGTACGATTTTGCGGCTCGCCGCAGTCGATTCGCAGTTTCAGAATGGCGGGAGGACACCTTTTTATCCTCTGTTTAACTCCCGTTTCCCCTTTGTTTAAGGGGAAACGGTACACTGAAACCACAGGAAATGTACTTCAGACACATCAAAAAAGGGGCTTTACCGATGAAAATACTGCTGACAACCGATTGGTTCACGCCTGCGGTAAATGGAGTTGTGACTTCCGTGCTGAATCTGCGCAGAGGGCTGGAGGGCCGCGGACATGAGGTCCGTGTTCTGACTCTCTCCCGCTCCTCGTCCTCCTACGTGCGGGACGGCGTCTATTATCTGCGCTCCATGGGAGCGGGCGCGGTATACCCCAACGCGCGGCTGGGTGTTCCCCTGCAAAAAAGGATGGTGCGGGAGCTTCTGTCCTGGGGACCGGACGTCGTCCACTCCAACTGTGAATTCAGCACCTTCCCGGCGGCCTGCCATATCGCGGAGCGGGCAGGTGCTCCCCTGCTCCACACCTACCACACCGTCTATGAGAACTACACCCACTACTTT
>CAJFUI010000131.1 GCA_904420145.1 uncultured Oscillospiraceae bacterium | reverse complement strand
GCCCACGGTGTTGCCCCGGGCGGTGTTGTCGGTGGAGACCCCGGCCACCCGGCCGTCCTGGGTCAGCAGGAGGGTGATGGTCTGGCCCAACTTATACTGGGAGAGGGTGTCCGACGCGCTGGGGAGCACCGTCAGCGGCTCCGACATGCCGGTCACGGTAATCCGTGTCGGGGCGGTGGTATTGGGGTAGGCAGTGCGGTAGTAGACAGTCAGGCGGTTGTCGCTGACATACACCGTATTGCTGGCAGAGCTGTAGGTGGCCACGTCATACTTACGGAGGGCGGAGGGTCCCACCTCCTCGCCGTTTTTGAAGATCTTATAGTCCGTACGGTCGGTAAGGAGGGCAAAGCCGGCGGTGCTGCCGTTTTTGTCCACCACCACCGCGTCCTCGGAGGTGCCGGTGCCGATGACCACATACTCAATCTTGCCGGAAGCGCCGGTATAGATGGTGGCCGGCGTGCCGGCGCGGAGGAACACCTGCTTCTCGCCGTAGGTCCCCTCCTCATTGTTATAGTAGACCAGCGTATCGGAGTTGACGCTGTACTTCGTACCGGCAGTGTCCTCAATCTCCTTCTCGCTTGCCGCGGAGATGGTGACGTCCTTACTGGAGCCCACGTTGGTAGGGATAAAGGTCACCGCCTTGCCGGACTCATTGAGGAGCACCGTGCCCTTGCGGCCGGTAAGGGCGCTGGAGGGCGTCCGGCCGGCAACAGCATAGGTGGCCTTGGAGGTCAAAATCGCCGCCGCGCCGTTGTCATCGGTGGTGTTGGGGTCAAGGAGGATCGCATCCTCCACCGGCGTACCGATAGAGGAGAGGAAGCTGCCCCCCTCCTTCTTATCCGCGTTAAGCAGATTGACAAACAGCTGGGCTGCCTGAGCCCGGGTGATGGTGCTGGAGCCGGACAGGGATACCCCGTCAGTCAGGCCGATCTCCATCGCCGCGGTGATGTACCCATCCGGCCAGACCACGCCCACATCGGCGTCCGTATAGCCCAAAAGCCGCATCAGCACGGTGACCGCCTGGCCATAGGTAATGACCTCATTGGGCTTGAAGGTTCCGTCTGAGAAGCCGGTGATAAACTTTGTCTCCCCACGAACCGCCATGTTTACATAGCCGGCGGCCCAGTAGCTGGACTTCACATCGGGGAAAATGGTGTAGTTTTTATAGATGCCCACCTGATCGCTCTTCCCAAGGGCTTCAATGGCCATCTTGCAGAACTGGGCCCTGGTCAGAGTGCCGTTGGGAGCGAAGGTGGTGGCGGTCATGCCGTCGATCACCCCCATCATCCGCAGCACCTCCACATTCTGGGCCGTAGCGGCGTCGTTGATGTCGGTAAAGGTGCTGGATGCGGCATGGACCGGTCCTACGAGGGCGAGCATCAGCAGCGCCGCCATCAGCAGGGATACGCCTCGTTTGAACAGTTGCTTCATCGTTTCTCTCCTCCTTATTCCGCCCGCAGGGCCACCACCGGCTGGAGACCGGAGGCCTTGATGGCAGGATACATGCCAAAGATAATGCCAAGAACCACGGAGAACACCACAGCGCCAAGGGTCACGCCGAAGGACGGCAGCAGAATGGTTTTCAGATGCAAAAACAGCTTGCCCCCCAGCATGGTAAACAGGAACCCGAAGGCCGCGCCGATCATGCCGCCGATGCCGCAGATCATTCCCGCCTCGATGAGGAACTGGGTCACAATACTCTTGCGCTCGGCGCCAATGGCACGGCGGATGCCGATTTCCTTGGTCCGCTCGGTGACTGTCACCAACATAATGTTCATAATGCCGATGCCGCCCACCAAGAGGGAGATGCCGGCGATGCCGCCCAGCACCAGGCTCATGCTCTTGGCCTGTTCATTAATTGTTTCTGTATACTGGTCTGGGTTGTTGGTATAGAAGTAGCCCCGCTGGTTGTTCCAATCGTTGGGGTCGCCGCAGATGCCGGTGAGAAATCCCTCAATCATGGCCTGGGCCTGCCGAACAGCGTTTCCATCCTTGCACTTGACGTAGAACTGAGACATATCCACATACTGGCTCAGGGACCGGGAGGTGGTGTAGGGCAGAACAATCACATTGTCCAGAGAGTAATCGTTGTTTGGATCCTTCTCCGCATACACCCCCACCACCCGGAAGGGGACGCCGTCAATCTGAATCTCCTTGTCCACAGGATCGGTGAAGTCAAAGAAGTTCCGGGCCGCCCGGGCGCCGAGGACACAGACATTGCTGTAGTTGTCCACGTCGATCTTGCTTAGATCCCGCCCCTCCGCCAGTTGGAAGTTGTTGACAATAGAGTACTGGTCGCTGCCGAAGTATACCTGCGGCGGATATTCCATGGCATTGCCGCTCTTATTTCCGTAGGTTACATTGCCATAGTAGTTGCCCATGGGGGTCACACCGTCCACATACTGGTCCAAATAGAGGCAGTAGTCATAGAGGTCGTCAAAGACACTGTTGCCGTTGTAGAGATAGGCATATACCTCCAGGCGGTTGGTGCCCATAGCTTTGAGCTGCTCCAGGCTGGCCTTGTTCTGGGCCATCATCACGGACACAATGGTCATCACCGACGCCACGCCGATGATAATGCCCAGCATAGTAAGGAAGGAACGGGCCTTGTTGCCGCCGATGGACTTAAAGGCCATCTTAAAGGCCTGCGCAAATTTCACAGCCAGTCCACCTCCTGTTCATGATCCTCAATAATTTTTCCGTCGGAGATGCGGACAATCCGCCGGGCCGTGGCGGCGATGCCGTTGTCATGAGTGATGAGAATAACCGTGCTCCCCTCTTTATTCAATTCCTGCAGAAAGTGGAGCACCTCCTGGCCGGTTTTGCTGTCCAAGGCGCCGGTGGGCTCATCAGCCATAATGATAGGGGGCTTTGCCGCGATGGCCCGGGCAATGGCCACCCTCTGCTGCTGGCCGCCGGACATCTCTGAGGGGTGGTGTTGGCAGCGGTCTGCCACCCCCACCCGCTCCATGGCCTCCATCACCATGTCCCGCCGCTTAAAGGGCGAGACATTCTGATAGACCAGAGGCAGTTCCACATTCTCATAAGCAGTGAGCGCCGGGATCAGGTTGTACCCTTGGAAGATGAAGCCCACCTGCTTGTTGCGGATATGGGAGAGCTGGGCATCGGTCAGCTCCTTCACGTCCTCCCCATCCATATAATACTCCCCGTGGGTGGGCACGTCAAGGCAGCCGAGGATGTTCATCAGGGTGGATTTGCCGGAGCCGGACTGGCCCACCACCGCCACAAACTCCCCCCGATCAATAGTCAGGTCCACGCCGTCCAGGGCCCGGACCTCCGCCTCAGTCCCCTCGCCGTATATCTTGTAGACCTGTTGGATATCAATCAGCATTCCGTCACCTCGCCTCAACCATAATACATGTTCATATTCTGGGTGGTGTTCTGGAATACGGAGTCCCCTTCGTTGACGCCGCTGAGAATTTCGATATTGTAGGTATCGGAGATCCCCGTTTTTACCGGCACTGCAAAGTAGCCCTCGGCGGGCACGCCCAGAGAGGTGCCGTCAATATCGATGGCGTTTTCAGGCCGCTGGTCCGTTTTCAGAAAGACTATGCTGATACTCTCACCGGTCTCACTGTTGGGATCGGTCACATACTTGACGCACTGAACCGGCAGTACCATGCAGCCGTCGCTCTGGCTGGCCACTAAGCTGTAGGTCACCGTGCTGTTGGGGAAGATGCCGCTGCCGGTTTCTGCAGCCATGGAGTTGTCCACAGAAATAGTTGCTGGATAGAAAACGGCGCCGTTATTGTTCTCTGCGTTGAGGCTGACGCTCTCTACTACGCCGGTGTAAGCCGTGCCCCACTGGTCGATATCCACCATCATCCCCACCTTCACATAGGAGAGGTTCCGCTCATCTACCTGCGCGGTAATCGTGATGACAGAGGTATCGGCAATAGTAATCACAGAGGTGTTGGCGGCCACCTCCTGTCCAGGGGAAATCGCAAGGCCTGTCACCGTACCGGAGATGGGGGCTACCGCCTCCAGGTTCTCCAGGTTTTTCTCCGCCTTCTCCAGATCCTCCTGTGCGGTCTTCAGCGCCTCCTGTGCGTTGTAGATATCCGCCTCGTTGTCCTCGCCGTCGATCTGCATGAGCACTTGGCCGCTGGAGACATCTAAGTAGTTAATCAGATTGTTGGAGAGCACCTTGCCGTCCACCTTCGCCTTGATCTCGGTGCTGCGGTTATACTGCAGCTCCCCCTGCTCATAGGGATAGATGCTCTGACCATTGGCAGTAATAGAAGCGGATGCCACCATTTTCTCGGCGAGGGTCCCCCGGTTTTCCACCTCAATGACCACTTCAAAGAGCTTAGAGCCCTCTGGCGACACCCGGTTGACCTTGTTGATCTCCACCACCTTGCCGCTGACCTGTTCCATCATGGCGGGGACAGATACACTCACCGTCTGGCCCACATGGATGTCGTTTTCGTATGCATAGCTGTAATACTGCTCCAGCCGCATCACAGTGTCGTCTACCAACGTAGCCAGCACCTGACCATTGGCGACATCGTCCCCCACCTCAAGGTCCGCCACCTCCAGCAGCTTCCCCTTGAAATCGGCCCGCACAGTCAGATTGTTGGCCGCCTCATAGAGGTCATTCAGCTCCTGCTGCTTGGCCTTCAGCGCTTCCTGTGCATTGACCACAGCTGTCTGGGCGTTGGGGCTGTCAATGGAGAAGAGCTGGGTGCCCGCCTCCACCACCTGTCCCTCTGTCACATATACGTCTAAAACAGTTCCTGTGGTGGTAATGGTAATGGTCTCCTGAGATTTAGCCTTTGCTGTGCCGGATCCCTCCACCTTACTGGTAATGGAGCCGATCTGCACCACTGCGTCGTTGACCACGACGCTGCCGTCATCGGAGGTCATCAGCTTAACCATGCCGAAAACAATGCCGCCTATCACGGCCACCGCCACGGCAGCAGCAATAATTCGTTTCCGCAGCTTAGGGTTTTTCTTTTTCTTTGGCTTCTGCGGAGCACTCGGCTGCTGCGTCTGCTGCACCTGAGATTCCGCCTGTTCCGCGGCGACAGGGGTGGTAATGGATTCATTCATAACAATGTACTTCCTTTCCGCCCACTCAAGGGAGCTCCAATTTGAACACTGTGTGGCTGATACTAATACAGTTTACTCTTTCCGTCAATAACAAAAGGGTTACAAATAGGTAAAGAAAATGGTTACAGTGCCGCGGCAGCGGCTCACTGCAAAATCCTATCCCCTATCATAAGGGACAACCCCAAAAAATCATAGGAAAATTTGTTTAAGCTTTTTTTAAGATTTTCGCTTCTGTCCGATTGCATATATTCCCCTATACATAGAGAGACGCATTTTGCGAAGAAAGGTTCCATTTCCTTCCCTATTTTTCTTCGCCTCTCTCGCCTATTTTCCGCGCAGCGGCCTCTTTTGCTCTTTTCCACAAATTTGGCAAAATTTTTTTGGCAAGAATTCTGCTTCTTATCCTTGCAAATTCGGGTAAATTAGGGTATAGTATGTATAGTTAAAATTATGTCAATTTTAGATTGGAGTAGTCTGTATGGAACACAATCACGAACATACTCATACCCACACCCATGACGGCGTGGAGCATACCCATACCCACACCCATCCCCACCTGCATCCCCACGGGGACGAGGGCCACGGCCACAAGCACGAGGCCCTTGACGGCCATGGTGATTCGGACAAGGTTTTGGCGGTGCTGACGTACATGCTGGAGCACAACGTTCACCACTGTGCCGAACTCAAGGATTTGGCTAACTCCCTCTCCGGGGAGGCACAGCACCAGTTGTTCCACGCCATCGAGGCTTTCGATCAGGCCAACGACCATCTGGCCAAGGCCGTGGGTGAGCTGAAAAAGTAAGGAGCGATTTTTAATGTGTCTTTCTACTGTGTACCGTGACAGCAAATCTGACGACAATGTCTGCGCCAAGTTTGTGGCAAAGATTGATGTAAAGGGGGATACCCTCACCTTTACCGATGTGCTTGGTGAGGAAACCCAGGTGCAGGGAAAGCTGCTGTCGGCAGATCTAACCGCCGGCGTGGTGATCTTCTCCGCGGCGTAAGGAGGCGTCATGGCAGAATACGAGCTCTGCTGCGAAATTTTCAATAACTGCAGCAACAATCAGATGCGGGATGTGTCCTTTGAGGAGGTGGAGGTGGCGGATCCGGACAGCTATGTCCACAGCATGGAGCCACGGGCCACCATCGAGAAAGAGGTTCTGGACAACGGAACCCTTATCTTCCATACGGACACTGCCGGCCTGCGCAAGCGTTACAGCTTTACCCCGCTGTAAACCGCAGCGGAGGCGCGGAAGGCAGCGGCTGCCCCGCTGACTCTGCCGAAGCGGTTCTACTCTCCGGCGGTTCAGATGTGCTGCTCTCCTGTGTCAAAGGGGGACATCCCCCATCTCTTCGTCACCCTATGCGGCAGTACCGCATTTTTTATTGCTTACAACAAAACATATGGAGGTCAATTATCATGAAAGTGTCCGAGATCTTTGAAGAGCGCAACGCGTTCTCCTTCGAGGTATTCCCCCCCAAGACGGATGTGGGAATGGAGAAGCTGTGCGGCGAGGGCGGTGTGCTCGATCAGCTGTACACGCTGAACCCCGACTACATCTCCTGCACCTACGGTGCCGGCGGCACCAATGTGGGCAAGAACCTTGAGGTCCTCGACAAGATCAAGAAGGACGGCAAGTGCACCCCTGTTACCCACTTTACCTGCATCGGCAATACCCGCGAGGGCATCAAGGAGCAGCTGCAGAATTATCTGGACCACGGCATCAACCACATGCTGGCGCTGCGGGGCGATCTGCCCTTCGGCTGGACTGGCACCGGCGGCGACCTGCACTATGCTACAGAGCTGGTAAAGTTCGTGCGCAAGGAGTTTGGCGACAAGTTCACTATCGCCGTGGCCGGCTCCCCTGAGGGCCACATTGCCTGCCGCAGCCTCGAGGCCGACATCGGCTTCCTGAAGCAGAAGCAGGATGAGGGCGCCGACTACATCATGACCCAGCTGTGCTGGGATATGGATCAGTTCCGCTACTGGCTGGACGCCATCCGCGGCGCCGGTATCTGGATGCCTGTGGATGTGGGTATCATGCCCATCTTGGACCAGGCCGCCACGATCAATATGGCCCTCAGCCGCAATGGCTGCGTCATGCCCCGCAAGCTCTGCGAAATCATTTCCAAGCATTGGATCTTCCCCAACCCCTTCGACAAGGAGCCCTTTGACGCTGCTGTTGCGGAGAAGAAGGCCGCGTTCAAAGAGGCCGGCATTGAGTACACCATCAACCAGATTGATGAGTACCGCGCCTGCGGCATTGACGGCATCCATCTGTATGCCCTGAATAAGTACGACGATGTGGCCCGTATTGTGAAGGAGAGCGGCATCGTAGACCTGTAAAATTTTACCGCATACTGCTAAACCCTCTCCCGCGTTTCACGCGGGAGAGGATTTGGCGGTTAGGGGAATATTCCTTTTTTCTGCGGCATCTGCTGCAGAGCGGATTGTGAGAAGCAAAGGAGTCCTTTCAGTATGACACAAACCATCGCATTTGCCGGGAAAGGCGGCGTGGGCAAGACCACGATCTGCGGGATGCTGGTCCAGTATCTCTGCCGGAAAAACAACGGTGCCGTCCTTGCCGTAGACGCGGACGCCAACTCCAACCTCAACGAGGTGCTGGGAGTGGAGGTAGAGATGACCCTGGGTGATATCCGGGAAAACATCGCCCGGGCCGATATCGCCGATCCCAGCCCCATCCCCACCGGTATGACCAAGGCCGATTACGCCGACATGATGTTCGGTAATGCCCTCGTAGAGGGGGACGACTTCGATATGCTGGTGATGGGCCGCACCCAGGGCAAGGGCTGCTACTGCTATGTCAACGGCATCCTCAGCGCTCAGGTGGACAAGTACGCCAAAAATTACCGCTATGTGGTGGTGGACAATGAGGCGGGTCTGGAGCACATCAGCCGGGGCATTCTGCCCAAGGTGGATGTGATCCTCCTGGTCAGCGACTGCTCCCGCCGCGGTATTCAGGCGGTGGGCCGCATTGCCGAGATGATTAAGGAGCTCAATCTGGGCGTTAAGGACGTCAAGCTCATTGTCAACCGGGCTCCAGGCGGTGTGCTCAACGACGGCGTGAAGGAGGAAATCGCTAAGTACGGCTTGGACCTGATCGGCGTGGTACCCCAGGACGACACTGTCTATCAGTATGATGCCGATGGCAAGCCCAGTGTGGATGTGCCTGACACGACCCCCATCAAGCAGGCGGTTCACCAGATCTTTGACCAACTTAAGCTTGGATAACCGGACGGGGTACAGCCCCATTTTCCCTGTCTTATTTTTGTTTTCATTAATATTTCATATAGACTAAAATCATTGAAGGGAGTAAACCACTATGCCGTTTGCAAAGAAGCCCCAGGTATTCAGCGCGTCCATCAACGAGCTGACGCTGGGTACCGGCGACAAGGCCACCACCCTTGGCGGCCAGAACGTGTACAATCTCTATTCCTTCGACGCGCCCATCGCCAACCGCCCCAAGATTGGCATTGACGTGTCCGACGAGCCCGACGAGCCCTCTCCGGGTCTGACCGCCTTCTATGCCGGCTGCACCACTCTGGCCGAGAAGGCTAAGAAGGCCGCCTCTCTGGAGGATGTGGACTTCGTGTGCATCCGCTTCGCCTCCGCCGACCCCAACGGCGCTGACAAGTCCGTGGAGGACTGTGTAGCGGATGCCAAGGCTGTTGCTGAGGTCGTTGACAAGCCCATCGTGGTGGCCGGCTGCAAGAACACCAGCAAGGACAGCGACATCTTCTCCAAGGTCTCCGAGGCCCTGCAGGGCCGCAACATTCTGGTCCTCTCCGCCCGTGAGGAGGACTACAAGGCCGTAGCCGCCGGTGCCGGCATGGCCTATGGCCAGAAGGTGGGCGCCGAGTCCGCCGTGGATATCAACCTGGCCAAGCAGCTCAACGTCCTCATCACTCAGATGGGCGTGGACGGCAAGAACATTGCCATGAACGTGGGCAGCGCCGCCGCTGGGTACGGTTTTGAGTACGTGGTCTCCACTCTGGAGCGTGTGAAGGCCGCCGCCCTCAGCCAGAACGACACCACCCTGCAGATGCCCATCATCACCCCTGTTGGTACCGAGACTTGGGGCGTGAAGGAAGCCACCGCCTCTGTGGAGGACGCTCCTGAGTGGGGCGATCAGGAGGAGCGCGGCATCGACATGGAGGTCGAAACCGCTGCTGCCTGCTTGGCTTACGGCAGTGACGCTGTCATCCTCAAGCATCCGGAATCCATCAAGACCATCGCGCAGCTGATTGCTGCTTTGATGTAAGGAGGGCGTGAACCATGGCATTAAAAGGTCTTGACATTTTTAAGCTGACCCCCAAAACCAACTGCAAAGACTGCGGTAACCCCACCTGCATGGCCTTCGCCATGAAGGTGGCGCAGGGCGCTATTCCCATTGAGAAGTGCCCCCATATGTCCCCTGAGGCTCTGGCCACCCTGTCCGAGGCCACCGCGCCCCCGATGAAATCCTTCAAGATCGGCGAGCATTCTCTGGGCGGCGAGACGGTTCTCAGCCGTCACGAGAAGACCCTGGTCTCCAAGACTCTGTACGCCGTCAACGTCTGTGACTGCATGGACGCCGCCAAGCAGGATGAGGTCATCGCCTCCATCCCCAAGGTGGACTATGAGCGTATCAGCGAGCGGATGTATGTGGAGATGGTATACGTCAACCACAGCGCCGACAAGAGCGCCGACGACTATGTGGCCCTGATCAACAAGGTCAAGGGTCTGGGCCGTCCTCTGGTGCTGGGCTGCACCGACGTGGCTGTGGCCAAGGCCGCCGTGGCCGCCGCTGCCGGCTGCGACTTTATCCTCAATGGCGCCGACGAGTCCAACTACGCCGACATGAGCGCCGTGGCCAAGGAGGCCAAGGTGCTTCTGGGCGTCCGCGCCGCCTCCCTTGAGGCACTCCATGACACCGTGGAGAAGCTGGAGGCCGCCGGCAATAAGGATCTGATTCTCGATGTGGGCGCCGCCTCCATCAAGGACGCCTATGCCAACGCCGTACAGATCCGCCGGGCTGCCCTGAAGGACGGCGACCGGACCTTCGGCTACCCCTCCATTGTCAACGTGGCCGCTCTCTCTGACGGCAACGCCCATCTGGAGGCCGCTCTGCTGAGCCTGTTCACTTGCAAGTATGGCTCCATCGTGGTCTGCTCCGAGATGACTTATGCCAAGGCCCTGCCCCTGTACGGGCTGCGCCAGAACATCTTCACCGATCCTCAGAAGCCCATGAAGGTGACCCCGGGTATCTATCCCATCAACGGCGCCGACGAGAACAGCCCCTGCTGCCTGACCGTGGACTTCGCACTGACCTACTTCCTCGTCTCCGGTGAGCTGGAGCGCTCCAAGGTTCCCGTGAACCTGCTGATCTCCGATGCCTCCGGCATGTCCGTGTTGACTGCCTGGGCCGCCGGCAAGTTCTCCAGCTCCTCCATCAAGAAGTTCATGGACGAGTTTGATATTGCGGGCAAGATCAAGAACCGTGCCCTGATCATCCCCGGCAAGGTGGCTGTGATGAAGGGCGAGATTCAGGATAAGCTCCCCGATTGGAGCGTCATCGTTGCCCCCAACGAGGCGGTGCAGCTGGTGAAATACATGCGCGACGAGGAGTGGAAGAAGAGCTATGTAGAGAAGGCCCCCGCCGCTGCCGGCGCTGCCGCTCCCGCTGCTGAGGCTGCTCCCGCACCCAAGAAGGTTATGCCCGCTCCCCCCATCGTTGTCAACGGTCCCTACAAGCTGGAGGACAAGGTGGTCACCTATCAGGGCCACGATCCCGCCAGCAAGAAGTTTGTGGTCATCGGCGAGCGTATCCACTGCATCTCTCCGGCTATCCGCAAGGCTATGGACACCTACGACGAGGGCCCCATCCTCAAGCGTGCTGCCGAGCAGATTGCCGCCGGCGCCACCTATCTCGATGTGAACATCGGGCCTGCCGAGTCCAACGGTCCTGAGCTGATGCAGTGGGCTGTGCAGCTGCTGCAGCAGAACTTCAACAACGTGCCTCTGGCCCTCGATACCGCCAACAAGGCCGCCATCGAGGCCGGCATCAAGGTCTACAACCGCACCAACGGCAAGCCCATCGTCAACTCCGCCGACGCCGGCAGCCGTATTGACAACATCAACCTGGCCGCCGCCAACGACGCCATCGTCATCGCCCTGTGCTCCGCCGACGGTATCGCCAAGGACAACGACGAGCGCATGCACCACTGCCACAACATGCTCGAGCGCGGCCTCGCCCTCGGCATGGAGTCCGACGACCTGTGGTTCGACCCCCTGTTCCTGGTGGTCAAGGGCATGCAGGATAAGCAGATGGACGTGCTCAACGCCATCAAGGCCTTCTCCGACGAGGGCCTCAAGAGCACCGGCGGTCTTTCCAACAACTCCAACGGTATGCCCAAGCACATCCGTCCCATCATGGACAGCGCCCTTGTGGCTATGTGCATGATGCAGGGTCTGACCTCTGCTATTGTCAACCCCTGCGATCTGCGTCTGATGGAGACCATCAAGTCCTGCGACGTGTTCAAGAACAACACCCTGTACGCCGACTCCTATCTGGAAATCTAAGGGATCAAAAAAAGAGCCGGGACCAGAAAATGGTCCCGGCTCTTGCCCTACTCTCTTGTCTGTGTTTTTTTCATATTCACCCCAAAACTACTATACAAAGGCCCCAATTTTTGGTATATTAGAGGCAATGAGCGGCATCCTAAGCAGATGGATGCTGAATAAAAGGAGGTCTTTCCTATGAGTGCATTGACTGATCTGATCTATGCTGGTTCCAATGCCGTTGCCGGTTTGACCGAGGGCGCTGTCAACGACGCTATCGCCAAACACGGCGCTGACACCCCCATCGCTTTTCCTGATACCGCCTATTTCTTCCCCACCATCTATGCCGCCACCGGCGTAAAGGTTAAGACCCTTGGGGACCTGCCCGCCTGTGTGGGCGTGCTCAAGAGCCTGATTACCAACCAGGACGACATCGCCCAGGCTCTGAACGCCGGCCTTGCCACCGCCGTGGGCGCCGAGATCCTTGAGGGCCTGAAATATGTTGGGGGCGCGGAGCCCTATGCCAATGAGTCCGGCATCGGCTTTGTGCCCGACCCCATCATCCGCTCTCTGGGCGTGCCTCTGGTCACCGGGGACATCCCCGGCGTGGCCGTGGTGCTGGGCAAGGCCGACAAGGCCGAGGATGTGGCCAAGGTGGTCAAGGACTACCAGTCCAAGGGCATTTTGACCTTCCTCATCGGCGACTGCATCGAGCAGGCGGCTGACGAGGGCGTGAAGATGGGCCTGGAGCTCCGCGTGGTGCCTCTCGGCCATGACGTCACCAGCGTCATCCATGTGGTCACCGTGGCCATCCGGGCGGCCCTGATCTTCGGCAACGTCCAGCCCGGCGACCTGGCGGGTCTGCTCAAGTACACCAAGGAGCGTGTCCCCGCCTTCGTCAACACCTTCGGCCCCCTCAGCGAGGTGGTGGTCTCCGCCGGCGCCGGCGCCATTGCCCTGGGCTTCCCCGTCATCGTGGATCAGGACATCGGCGACCTGCAGGTGCCCGGCGCTCTGGAGTACGAGGGCAACTACGACGAGACCGTCAAGCACTCCCTGGCCCTTCGCAATATCCACATCAAGGTCAAGGAACTGCCCATCCCCGTGGCCTTTGCCGCCGCTTTCGAGGGTGAGATCGTCCGCAAGGCCGACATGAAGGTGGAGTTCTGGTCCGCCAAGAACGTCACCTGTGAACTGGTCACCATGCGGGAGGCCAGCCAGGTGGAGGACCACAAGATCACCCTGGTGGGCCCCGACATCGACAGCGGCGAGGTGGAGTACCCCCTGGCCACCT
>CAJFUI010000130.1 GCA_904420145.1 uncultured Oscillospiraceae bacterium | reverse complement strand
GTACCCAAGTGGCCGAAGGGGCTCCCCTGCTAAGGGAGTAGGCGTGTAAAAAGCGCGCGAGGGTTCAAATCCCTCCTTCTGCGCCAGAGGAAGTCGTCTTATTTATTCGGTAAGACGGCTTTTTCTTTTGCTTTTTTGGTAATTTTCTGCATAAATAGTTCTAAATTTAATTTCTGCTTTTCGGCTTTACCCCTAAATTTACCCCAAACAGATTTTTTACCCCGCCAGACTGCCCAATCTGGCGGGGTGTTTTTATGCCTTTTGGGCCGTCAGATTGTCATAGTAGCTTTGCATCCGGGCGGCGGTGTCCTTCCTCATCTGATCGCTGGTGTGGGCATAGACGTTTAGGGTGAAACTGGCAGTGGCGTGGCCAAGTAAATCCTGCACGCTCTTTATATCCGCACCGGAGGCGATCGCTACCGTGGCTGCGGTGTGCCGCAGATCATGAGGTCGAGCATCCGGCCTTCCGATCTGTGCAGCAATTCGCTTGAAGTGCTTGTAGAAGGTATGAATGGCCAAGTGCTTTCCCGTGGCATCCGTGAAAACGAGATTATCCGGGTTGTTCCACAGCGGGCCAGCGGCAAGCTGGTTTTCCGCCTGACGCTTCCGCTCAGCCCGCAAATATTGGAAGGCAATCTCTGGCGGTTCAATCTGCCGGGGCTTGCTGTTCTTTGTGCTGGCCGCTATGTAATACCGCGCTCCCTTCTTTTTTTCCTTTTGAAGCTGCTGGCTAACGGTGATCCGCCGCGCTGAAAAGTCCACCTGATCCCACGACAGGCCTAAGCACTCCCCCTCCCGGAGGCCGGCGAACAGGCACAGTGCATAGGCGTTTCTCAGTGGATGGCCCTCAATTGCCTGCAGAAACAGCGGAATTTCTGCATCCGTCAAGGGCTGAATCTCTTTGTGTATGACCTTTGGAAGCTCCGCGGCGTCACAGGGGTTCGCCTGTATGATTCCCTGCTTTAGGGCCACAGAGAGGGCCTTATGGAGGATTGCCGCCACATTCTTGACGGTTTTAGCAGACAGGCCGGCGGCGATCATGCCATTATACAGCTTTTGGATGTGGATGCCTCGGACAGACTGGAGGCGCAGCGCTCCGATTGCTGGCTTGATGTGTACCCGGATTGCCACCTCGTAGCTGCTGTATGTCAGCGGCTTTACCTTCGCGGCGCAGAAGGTCTCCAGCCATGTGTCCATCCATTCTGAAACTGTGGTCTTATCCGGGGCCTGATAGGTCCCGCTGTCAATGGCCCGTTGGGTAACGGTCATTTTCTTTCTAACCTCAGCCTGCGTCCTACCATAGATAGATTTCCGCACTGGCTTCCCGGTGCCCGGGTCAATCCCAACTGTCAAGCGGGCCTCCCAAGTGCCGTCAGATCGCTGGCGGATGCTTCCAGCTCCCGCAGCGGCGCGGGTATTGCTTTTTCTTGGCATTGATTTTCCTCCTTTGTGTGTGATAGAATGGAGGAGCAGTGAGCGTGCTTGTTTACTGCCCCTATAGCCGTCCTCGGTGTGTCCGCACCGGGGGCGGTTTTTTATTCCTCTACTTGCTTAGTGTGTAAAATAAATTGTCGATTTAGCAATTTTCCAAAACGATACTCTACTTGATGCAACAGCAAATCCGCAGCATGTCCGGCGGGCATAACAATAGCACCAATAGAATTTAATTCTTTTTGATGTGCTTGTTGGTATTCCATTAATTTTTCAAAAGCAGAAGCGGGAGAGACAAGTTCTGCATTACAAGCAAGAGCGAATCCTCCCATAATTTGTAAGAAAATTGGGTCCTCAATAAAATCCGAAAATATATCAGCTAATGAATTATAGTCCTGACATTCTGAGGAATTTAATTCTTGACTTATGATCGAAACAGCCTTTTCAGAAAGGCCGGTTTTTTCGCAGATTGCCCGGATATCCATATCGCAGTTTTTTACATCTGAAAGTCCCAGCAGCCAATCCGCCGAAACATCAAAATATAACGCTAAATCTCGAAGTGTTTTGGCGTCTGGCATTGACTGTCCAGTTTTATATAAACTAATTGTTTGGCGCTTTATGCCGATGTGCCCAGCGAGATCTTGTTGAGTAATTCCTCGCTCTTTCATCAATTCTGAAAGGCGATGGGGGAATATCATGAAATCTTCAGTGACAACTTTCCTTGCCATATTGCCCCTCCTTATGTCAAGTTGTCCTATAAGTTTGCAAAAATTGCAATTATGTATCTTTTTCTTGCAAAGTATGTTGTTGTTGCTTATAATAATTATAGGCAACCAAAGAGGACATGTCAACAACAAAATTTAGGAGGTGCTACAGTGACCAACCAAGACATTCGACGCACAGCGGCGGGAGCTGGGGTAAAGCTCTGGCAAATTGCGGAGGCTTTAGGGATTGCAGATTGCAGCCTATCCCGGAAATTGCGGCGGGAGCTTCCACAGGAGGAAAAGGAGCGGATTTTTGAGATCATCAAAAATCTGTCACAGGAGGTGGGGTGATGGAAAGGCTGGCATACACAGTCACCGAGGCTGCTCAAGCGGCAGGGGTAAGCCGTCCAACTATTTACAGATGGATGCACTTGGAAGGCTTTCCTGTAGCTCGGATCGGTGGTTGTACGAGAATCCCGGCACATGCTTTTGAACGATGGCTGGAGAGCCAGATTGAGGAGGTGGAATCGAAGTGATACAGAACAACGAAAAAGCCCGCCCTGCTGGTAGCACAGCAGAACGGGCAAAGCGGGAAAAGCAACGGACAAGCGGCAATTCCCATACACACAGTACCACGAACGGCGGCGCCGGTCAAGCGGGAATCGCTGGACTACTGATGGCGGGGGCTGAGAACGGACTGCATCTGAAAGAACTTTCGCAGATGTTAGGTATAGATCCCCGTATAGTCCGGCAGATGATCCACCAAGAGCGGCGGCGGGGTGTGCCCATCCTGTCCAACAGCAAGGACGGGTATTACTTGCCCGGCAACGAATATGAAAAGGCAGAGTGTGTGCGCCAGATGAGAGGTAGGGCAAAGGAAATCATGGCGGCGGCTGCGGGCATCGAACGGAGCGAGGTGGGCCAATGATCGAATATCCATTGGAATCTTTCGTGTTCTATCGCTCTTTTCGAGATGCCATTGAAGAAATGAATGATGCCGACAAGCTTTCTACACTGCTTGCTATCTGTGATTATGCCTTATATGGCATTGAGCCCGAGTTAAAGGGAATTTTGCCCAGAGCGGTATTCACGGTCGCAAGGCCAAGTATTGATGCAAACAAAACCAGGCGTGAGAGCGGCGGAAAAGGAGGTAGACCACCAAAAAAAACCAGTGGTTTTGAAAGTAAAAACCAACGGTTTTCAAAAACAAAAAGCACTGAAACTGAATCTGTAACTGAATCTGTAACTGAATCTGGAGAGAATAAGGCGTGCAAGCCGCCGCGCCCCCGCTTTGTACCACCGTCTGTTGATGAAGTCCGTACATACTGCCAGGAACGAAAAAACGGCATCAATGCCGCCGCTTTCATCGACTTCTATGAGGCCAGGGGGTGGATGTTGAACAAGACCAAGATGAAGGATTGGCGGGCTGCTGTGCGGACGTGGGAGCGCCGGGAGCAGAAGCCAAAGGAGGCAGATCAGTATGCAGACGTTATTTGACGCCTCCCAATGGCTGCTGTACTTCCCGGAGCATATGGACGCTCGGCGCTCCCTTTGGTTTGTACGTAACTCGTTAGACGTGGACGCATGGCGGGAGAACACCGTGACGCTGGCCACCGGCGCAGACTTCGACAGCTTCCGGGACTGCATCCCATTTCTGACGGCCTTCCCCTCTGTCTTTATCGCGCTGGCAGATCGTCAGCTGGCAGAGGATGTAGCGGACGGCCTGCGGGAGGCGGGGATCTCCGTGCCGGTGCTGCTGCCCCGCAAGGAGGCCTTTGGCAGGTTTTCAAATGTCCGGGAGGTATTCCTTGCCGGCGGCGAGACGGCGGTCTCCCGGCTCATCATGGGGGCAGAGGAACACGCGCCGGGCGGTATCTTGGACCTATCCGAGGTGGAGCGGGTGGAGCCTATGGACCATCCTGTGGTGCTGTCCGGTGTCCGGGCGCTGGATGCCGCTGTGGGCGGATTCTTCCCCGGTGAGCTCTCCATATGGACCGGGAAGCGGGGCTGCGGGAAAAGCACCTTTTTAGGACAAGCCCTGTTGGAGGCAATCCATCAGGGCCAGCGGGTATGCGCCTACTCTGGGGAACTCTCCGCTTGGCGGTTCAAACAGTGGACCGCCCTCCAAGCGGCGGGCGCTGACCATGTGGAGCACTGTGAGGACAGCAGGAGCGGGAAACAGTTCTGGCGGGTTCCGCCGGAAACATTGGACAAGATCGACCAGTGGTGGAAGGGTCGTTTTTTCCTGTACGACAACCGTTTAGCTGCTGCCAGTGATGAAAACTCTATCCTATCTGTCTTTGAGTACGCGGTGCGGCGGTACGGCTGCGCGGTGTTCTTGGTGGATAATCTCATGTCCACACGGTTCTCCACCTCATCGGACCGGGATTTTTACCGGGCGCAATCGAACTTCACCGGCCGGCTGGTGGAGTTTGCCAAGAAGTATGAGGTACATGTCCACTTGGTAGCCCATCCCCGCAAGACGGAGCGGATCGTCGACGCGGATGAGGTAGGCGGCAGCGGGGATATCACCAACCGGGCGGACAATGTCTTTTCACTGGACCGGCTGGATGAGGAGAGGGCGGCGGAGAAGGGCTACGACGCTGTACTCAGTGTCCTCAAAAACCGCTCCTTTGGCGAAAGCGCCAAGATAGGCCTTTGCTTTGATAGCGCCTGCCGCCGCTATCATCGCCCCGGAGAGGCTGCGCACCACTTTGGCTGGGAGTACATAGAGCCAAGAGCATTTACAGAGGTCAAAGAAGATGGAAGGGAACCCTTTTGACCGGTACGAGGAGGAAAAGAAAAAGCTGGTTGGCTTGACACCGGAGGAGTACGAAAAGGCAGTTCAAGCGCTGGCCGAAAAGCTGGAGCTATAAACCACATAAAAGAGAGGTGAGTTCTGTGAACGATAACTTGCTGTCGGTATTGGCCGATATTGCAGCAAATTTGGAGCGTGTTGCAGAGGCATTGGAGGCGCTGAACGAAAAGTAAAAAGGCCGCCCAATGAGGACGGCCCTGTGGGGGAGTGTGGACTTGTCAAACACATTCTATCACAGGGAGGCGGTTTTGACAATGACCACAAACGAGATCGCGGCGGCGGTACAGATGGGACAGGCGGACCTGCTGGAGCTGTGGGAGGCTGTGCGGCGGTTTGCCCGCGATAAGGCCTACCGATGGCAGAGAGCGCTGGGAAACCGAGGGGGTGCTGCGCTGGAGGACCTTATGCAGTGCGCCTTTCTGGCCCTCATGGAGGCTGTGGAGACATGGAGGGCGGAGAGCGGCGCCTTTCTCACATGGTACGGCCTGCAGCTGAAGGCAGCTTTCACAGCGGCCACGGGCCAGCGCACCCAGAGGGCACGGCAGGAACCGCTGGACCGTTCCCTCTCGTTAGATGCTCCGCTGGCAGACAGCGAGGGGGAGCCCTTCACACTGGCGGACGTTTTAGAGGATCCCAATGCCGCGGCG
>CAJFUI010000129.1 GCA_904420145.1 uncultured Oscillospiraceae bacterium | reverse complement strand
GTGCGAGAATCTTTTTCAAGTTTCTCATGGTGGATTTTCCTCCTTTTTAAATTTTCGATAAAGTTCGACATTTTCCTCAAAACAGCCAATTTTCCTTGCTTTCACCACCGAAAAAGTTAGCTATAAGAGGGGTATTATCGCCCCTTAGGTTTTGGGGAATTGATAACGAAACCCATTGAAAATAGAAGGAAATCTAAGATGAAAAACCACGCCGGGTAGCATCGCGGGTAGCAGAATCGGCCAAAATCCGCCCGAAAAAATCCTCCAATCCCTTGTGCCCCAACGCCTCCACCCGGGTAGCCATTGGGTAGCCATTAAAGGGAGCAAGCGGGTATACGCTGCCGGCCGGGAAGTGGGGCGGCGCTCAAAATATCATGGACACTGGCGGGCAAGCATGGTACAATGTGGTGGCAAAAAAGGAGGGAGTCCATGAGCAAGGAGCTTGTATACCATCTGCTGCGGGAAAAGGCGGGAGAATATGTGTCCGGCGAGGAGATCAGCCGGCAGGCGGGGATCTCCAGAGCGGCAGTCTGGAAGGCGGTGGACAGCCTTCGTAAGGCGGGCTACACCATTCATGCCCGGACAGGACTGGGTTATGCCCTGATCGAGGCCCCGGACGCCCTCAGCGAGCGGGAAATCGGCGGGCGGCTGCAGACGATGGGGATTGACATTCCGCGCCTGATCTGCTTAGAGGAGATTGACTCCACCAATTCTTATTTGAAGCGGCTGGCCCTGGAGGGGGCTCCCCACGGCACAGTGGCTGTGGCGAACTTTCAATCCGGCGGCAGGGGGCGTACAACCCGCACCTTCCTCTCCCCCCGCGATAAGGGGATCTACCTCTCTATTCTGCTGCGGCCGGCGCTGCTGCCGGAGCAGCTGCTGCCGGTAACAGCCCTGACCGCCGTGGTCATGTGCGACGCTATCGAGAACACTTGCGGTGTCCGCCCAGAGATCAAGTGGACCAACGATTTAGTGCTGGGAAAGAAAAAGATCACTGGGATTTTGACGGAGCTGGCCTTAGAGGGGGAGACGGGGCTGGTGCAGTCCCTTGTCATTGGGGTTGGCGTAAACGTCCATCACACGGCGGAGGACTTCACTCCGGAGGTAGCGGCTATGGCCACCTCTTTGTCAGCGGAGCTGTGCCGCAGTGTATCCCGCCCCCAGCTGGCGGCGGAGATGACCGCGGCCCTCTGGCGGCTGGCAGACGACCTCGGGGGGGATCTCTCCCCCTATCTTACCGCCTACCGGCGGGACTGCCTGACGCTGGGGCAGGAGGTGCAGCTGCTGCAAAACGGCGGGCGGGAGGTCGTCTATGCGGAAGATGTGGATGAGCAGTTTGGACTGATCGTCCGCCACCGGGATGGAAGCCGGAGCACGGTCCGTTCCGGCGAGGTCTCTGTGCGGGGGCTGTATGGATATGTCGAATAGGAACGTTGCGCTCCGAGAGCTGTGGACGCTGTTTTTCACCTTCTCCAAAGTGGGGGTAATGACCTTTGGCGGCGGCTATGCCATGCTGCCGATTTTGCAGCGGGAGATCGTGGAAAATAAGGGGTGGGCCAGCGAGGAGGAGCTCACAGATTATTTTGCCATCGCCCAGTGTACGCCGGGGGCTATTGCCGTCAATACCGCCACCTTTATTGGGCAGAAGCTCGGCGGGATTTTGGGCGGGGTCGTCGCCACCTTGGGGGTGGTGTTTCCCTCCTTTATCATCATTGTGTTTTTAGCGGGGATCATCAGCGCCTTCTCCCACTTGGCATGGGTGCAGAATGCCATGGCCGGGGTGCGGGTCTGCGTGTGCGTGCTGATTTTTAATGCCGTGAGGAAGCTCTGGCGGTCATCCGTGGTGGATTTGGCAACGATGATCCTCTTTCTCGCCGTGCTGCTGGCCTCTCTGCTGACAGATCTGTCTCCGGTGCTCTTTGTGGTTGTGTCGGCCTTGGCGGGGATTTTGCTGAAAAACTGGGGGGTGGGGCGGAAATGATCTATCTCCAGCTGTTCTACGAATTTTTTAAGACAGGACTGTTCGCTGTAGGTGGCGGACTGGCCACGCTGCCCTTCCTCTACGACATGTCCGCCAAGACAGGCTGGTTTACAGAGGCGGATCTCACCAGCATGATTGCCGTCAGCGAGTCCACCCCCGGCCCCTTAGGGGTGAATATGGCAACCTATGTAGGGTATATCACCGCAAAGGTTCCCGGCGCGCTGGCTGCCACTCTGGGACTTGTCACGCCTTCCATTTTGGTGATCCTCCTCATCGCCTGCTTCCTGAAGAGTTTTCGGAATAACCGCTATGTGGAGTCCGCCTTCTATGGACTGCGGTCCGCGTCAACCGCTATGATTACCGCCTCCGGCCTGTCGGTGATGGCCGGGGCGCTGCTGCACACCGGGGCGCTGGCTGCCGGGGGAATCGAGGCTGTCCGCGGGCTGTTCAACTGGCCGGCGGTGGCCTTGGCCGCGGTGGTCTATCTGCTGAGCACTCAGGTAAAGTGGACGAAAGGGCTGCACCCCATTCTCTTTATCGCCTTTTCCGCCGTCATCGGCGTGGTCTTCCGCTTTGCCGGCGTCTGAGAGGGGCAAAAAGGCGGCCCGGATGGCCTTTTTTGGCGGAAAGCTCTTGTAAAAAGCGGAATACCGCGATATAATAACCCTAATTGTTGCTTTGGAACAAATTTCAAAAATATAGGTGATCACAACTATGGAGAGAACAAGAATTGCCGCGATCTACGCGGACAGCGAGCAGCTGGGCGGACAGGAGGTTTTTGTCTGCGGCTGGGCCCGGACCATCCGGGATATGAAGACTTTCGGCTTTATTGAACTCAACGACGGCTCCTGCTTCAAAAATCTGCAGGTGGTCATGGACGCCAACGCGCTGGCCAACTATAAGGAGATCGCCGGCCAGAACGTGGGCGCCGCCCTGCGGGTCACCGGCACCGTGGTGCTGACTCCGGAGGCCAAGCAGCCCCTGGAGGTGAAGGCCACAGCCATTGAGGTGGAGGGCTCCTCCACGCCGGACTATCCCCTGCAGAAGAAGCGCCACACGGTGGAGTACCTGCGGACCATCCAGCACCTGCGTCCCCGTACCAACCTGTTTTCCGCCGTATTCCGTGTCCGCAGCGTGGCGGCCCACGCCATTCACTGCTTCTTCCAGGACCGGGGCTTCGTCTACGTGCACACCCCGATCATCACCGCCTCGGACTGTGAGGGCGCCGGAGAGATGTTCCGGGTGACCACGCTGGATATGGAAAACGTGCCCAAGAACCCCGACGGCTCGGTGGACTACCGGCAGGATTTCTTCGGCAAGAGCGCCAACCTGACAGTGTCCGGCCAACTCAACGCGGAGAACTTCGCCATGGCCTTCGGCGATGTGTATACCTTCGGTCCCACCTTCCGGGCAGAGAACTCCAACACCCAGCGCCATGCTGCTGAGTTTTGGATGATCGAGCCGGAGATGGCCTTCTGTGACCTGAAGGGCGATATGGATGTGGCCGAGGCCATGATTAAGCATATCATCACCACCGTCATGGCCAAGTGCCCCAACGAGATGGCCTTTTTCAACTCCTTTGTGGACAAGGGGCTCATTGAGCGGCTGCAGCATGTGGCCTCCTCTGACTTCGGACGGGTGAGCTACACCGAGGCTGTAGAGATCCTCAAGAAAAACAACGACAAGTTCGACTACAAGGTGGAGTGGGGCTGTGACCTCCAGACCGAACACGAGCGCTACCTCACGGAGCAGGTGTTCCAAAAGCCCGTGTTTGTCACCGACTACCCCAAGGAGATCAAGGCCTTCTACATGCGCCTCAACGACGACGGGAAGACCGTTGCCGCCGCGGACTGCTTGGTGCCCGGCATCGGCGAGATCATCGGCGGCAGCCAGCGCGAGGAGCGCTTAGACGTGCTGGAGAGCCGTATCAAGGAGCTGGGCATGAACCCGGAGGACTACTGGTGGTACTGCGACCTGCGGCGCTACGGCAGCTGCAAGCACGCGGGTTACGGCCTGGGCTTTGAGCGCATGGTCATGTACCTCACCGGGGTGAGCAACATCCGCGATGTCCTGC
>CAJFUI010000128.1 GCA_904420145.1 uncultured Oscillospiraceae bacterium | reverse complement strand
GTCTTAGGGGTGCGCTACGACGACACCGCCATCCACCTGACCCGCGCCCCCAACGGCGGCTGCCTCGCCTGCTCCACGGAGGAGCTGGAGCGGTTTAATGCGGCCTTTGCCGGGCGGTGCCGAGCGGTGGACATCAACGGCCGTTCCAGCGATCTGATGCTGTGGGGTGTGGATAAGCAGACGGGTCTGGCCCGCCTGCTGCGGGAGATCGGCGTCCAGCCGGAGGAGGTCATCGCCTTCGGCGACAACCTAAACGACATGGAACTGCTGCGCTTCGCCGGAATCGGCGTTGCCATGGGCAACGGCGACGAGGATCTGAAGGCCGCGGCGGACTACATAACCCAAGCAGTGGATCAAGACGGCATCTATTTGGCTCTGCAGCATTTTCAGCTGCTGTAACGGGCCGGTAAAACTGATGTGAGAGGAACATCGATCTATGGCAATCAATTTTCAATACACCATCACTGAGGATATGGGACTCCACGCCCGGCCGGCGGGCCTGCTGGCCAAGAAGGCCAAGGCTCTCTCCAGCAAGGTAACCGTCTCCTGCCATGAGACCACCTGCGACGCGAGAAAGCTCATCCAGCTGATGTCCTTAGAGGCCCAGAAGGGGGATACGCTGGATATTACGGTGTCGGGAGAGGCAGAGGAGACTGAGGCGGGGGAGCTCAGCGCGTTTTTGAAGGAAGTGTTATGATGATTACCCTGTCTGGACAAGCTGTTACCGGCCGTGTGGCCGTCGGCCCTGTCCATGTTTTGTCGCGTGGGCTGGCACTGGAGGACGTCGCTGCGGCGCCGGGAGAGCCAGCTGCGGAGCTGAAGCGGCTGGAGGCCGCTTTGGAGCAGGCTTCGGCGGAGCTGGAGGATTTGGCCAATCAGGCCCGGGAAAAGGCGGGAGACGAGGGCGCCCTCCTCTTTGAGGTCCACGCCATGCTCCTGGAGGATGACGACTTTTTAGATGCCGTCAAGGACCGGATCAGGGACGACCAGGTCTGTGCCCCCTATGCGGTGGCACAGGCGGGCATCGAGCTCTCAGAGGCCTTTCGCGCCATGAAGACCGAGTATATGCGCCAGCGGGCGGCGGACATGCGGGATGTGAGCTCCCTGCTGGTCCGCTGCCTCACCGGCGCGCCTATGGCCATACAGGAGCCGGACGAGCCCTATATTTTGGCGGCGGAGGACCTGGCCCCCAGTGAGACCATGCGCCTCAACCGCTCCCTGCTGCTGGGGTTTCTGACTGCCAGCGGCAGTCTGCAGAGCCATACAGCCATCCTGGCCAGAAGCATGGACCTCCCCGCCCTGGTGGGTGTGGGAGAGGTGGATCCTGCATGGGAGGGCCGGACGGCTGTTTTGGATGGGCAGACCGGTACGGCCTATATTGATCCCGACGAGGCGCTGGTAAAGACCGCCACCGCCCACCAGGAGCGGCAGCGCTCGGACCGGGAGCGGCTGCAAGAGCTCATCGGTAAGGAAAATGTGACCATTGACGGGCGCAGGGTGGAGGTGTTTGCCAACATCGGCGGTCCCCAGGACATGGAGGCCGTGCAGGCCAATGACGCCGGGGGCATCGGCCTCTTCCGCAGCGAGTTTCTGTACTTGGAGGCGAAAGATTTTCCCTCTGAGGAGGAGCAGTTTGCCGCCTATAAAAGGGTAGTGGAGGCCATGGAGGGCAAAAAGGTGGTCATCCGAACCTTGGATATCGGGGCGGATAAGCAGGTGGGTTACTTCGGCCTGGACCGGGAGGAAAACCCGGCCCTGGGCTACCGGGCGATCCGTATCTGCCTCACCCGGCCGGAGATCTTCAAGCGGCAGCTCCGGGCCATTCTCCGGGCCAGCGCCTTTGGAACCGTAAGTATCATGTTCCCCATGATTATCTCCCTGGAGGAGGTGCGCCGGGCCAAGGCTGTTTTAGCGGAGTGCCGGACAGAACTGGAGCAGGAGGGCGTGCCCATCGGCAGCACGGAGGTAGGCATTATGGTGGAGACTCCTGCCGCCGCTATCCTGGCCGACGAGCTGGCGGAGGAGGTGGATTTCTTCTCCATCGGCACCAATGACCTCACCCAGTATACCCTGGCCATCGACCGCCAGAATCCCAAGCTGGCGCCCTTCTACGATCCCCACCACCCCGCCATTCTGCGGATGATTCAGGGGACCGTGGAGGCGGGCCACCGCCACGGCTGCTGGGTAGGCATCTGCGGAGAATTAGGGGCCGACCTGTCCCTGACCGAGACCTTCCTCCGCATGGGCGTGGATGAGCTGTCGGTGGCTCCGGCGGCGATTCTGCCCCTGCGGGATCAGATTCGAAAGCTGGATCTGCGGGATTAAGCGCGCAAAGCGGAGAGAATCGCAGGAGGCATTGAGGCAAAAAAATGCGACAGAAGAAGCCGCCGGAGGGACAGAGCTCCGGCGGCTTCTTGGCAGTAAAAGGGCACATAAAAAACAGCGGCGCCGTTTCCAAGGGGAGACGGCGCCGCTGCTGACAGCAGGAAAATGGCTTACTTGCCGGGCTTGCCGGTGGTGCTTACATAGAAGTTCTCGGGATAGGGGTCGCCCTCCTTCATGTCGGCGGGATACTGCACGTCGATATCCAAAATCTCCGTTACGTATACCTGGAAGCTGCCCTTAACCAGAGTGCCGGGGTTCAAATGGCCGGCGATAGTGGGGGCGTCCCAAGCGCCGCCAGCCACAAAGTGCATGGCCACGAAGCTCTCCTCGCCGCCCTTGCCGTCGGGACGAACGCCGATCATGCCGCCCACGGCGGAGACCATGGTCAGGTTCGCGCAGACAGCCTCGCGCTCGCAGTACCAGTTCTCGGGATTGACGGTGTCGATGGTCCACTTGTCATACTTGCAGGGCTGGAAGCCGCCCATGAAGCAGGCGTGCACCTTACCGAAACGCACATGGTTCTCCTTGGCGAACTCGGCCAGGGCCAGCAGGGGATCGGCACCGGTCATCATACGAACGATAAACTCGCGGCCGCGGGTTGCCTCTACCATGTGGTAGGACTTGGGGCTGGTTGCGGGCTTTTGCCACTCATGAAGTTCAACATTTGCCATTGGGGATGTTCCTCCTTCTTCTTTTTCCGGTGGTCGCCGGCAATTTTATTTCATAAGCTTTAGAAAGCTTACTTGCTTGATAAACACGGGACGCTGCAGTCCCGTTTTACAAGGAGAGCGCTCAGCTGATCTGCTGTGCCTCCCTGGCCTTCTCACGGGCCTGCGCGATCTGGCTCTCGGCCTCGTCCTCCAGCAGAATGCGCTTGAGGAACTGCCGCGTACGCTCCTCCTTGGGGTTGTCAAAGATCTCCTCAGGCTTGCCCTGCTCCACGATGACGCCGCCGTCCATGAAGATAACGTTAGTGGCTACATCCCGTGCGAAGCTCATCTCATGGGTCACCACGATCATGGTCACACCCTCGTGGGCCAGCTGCTTCATGACGCCCAGCACCTCGCCGATGAGCTCAGGGTCCAGGGCGGAGGTGGGCTCGTCGAAGAGGATGACGTCCGGATTCAGCGCCACGGCCCGGGCGATACCCACCCGCTGCTGCTGCCCGCCGGAGAGCTGGCTGGGATAGTAGTCGTACCGTTCAGACAATCCCACCCGGTCCAGCGCCGCCTTGGCGATCTTTTCCGCCTGGGCCTTGGGCATCTTGCGGGCTACCGTCAGACCGAGCATCACGTTCTGCAGCGCCGTCTTATTGGCAAAGAGAGCATAGTTCTGGAACACAAAGCCCGTCCGCTTGCGGAGCTTGAGAATCTCCCGGGAGGAGGCATGCTTAAGATCCACCTGCATGTCGCCGATGGTCAGCTGCCCCTCGTCCGCCCGCTCGAGAAAGTTGATGCAGCGGAGGATGGTGGTCTTGCCGGAACCACTGGGACCCAAAATTACCACCACGTCGCCCTTCTCCAGAGACAGGTCAATACCCTTAAGAACTTGGTTTGAGCCGAATGATTTCTTGATGTTTTTGACCGCTATCATCTCATATCCTCCTGCCTTATACCTGCGGCGCAGCCTTATAGGTCTTTAGATTGCCCTCCATGCGCTGGAAGAGCTTTTCCATGGTGAAGCCAAGCACAAAGTAAATCACAGCAATGACAACATAGGCCTCTGTGTAGTCATAGCCCTCGGCCGCTACCAGCCGGACCTTGCCCAAGATATCCTGAATGGTCATCATGTAGACCAAGGAGGTGCTCTTAAAGAGGTTTAAGAACTCATTGCAGATGTTGGGAATGGCTGACACCAGGGCCTGGGGGATCACAATCAGGCAGTTGGTCTGAAAATGGTTGAGACCAACAGACAATGCCGCCTCGGTCTGCTCCTTGCCCACGGCAGAGAGGGACGAGCGGAATACCTCTGTCAGGGTGCCCAGCACGTTCAGAGAGAACACTACAAAGGCAAAGACATAGGGGCTGATGCCAAAGGGATCAAAATCCCAGCCATTCCGCTGCACCAACACATTGAGCAGGCTGGGGAAGCCGGAGTAGACAATAAACAGCTGCACCACCAGCGGCGTGCCCCGGAGGAACGAGCCGATCACCGTAATCAGCTGGGAGAGCACGGGCACCCGCTTGAAGCGGCCCATAGCGCACAGAAAGCTCAGGGGCAGGGCGATCAGCATGGAGACAAAGGTGACAAATAGGGAGACGGGGATCCCCTGAATGCCGGCGATCAGGCCGTCTTTGAAAATAAATTCCCAGTTCACGCCACGCCCTCCTTCTGCTCACTGCCCTTCAGCAGGCGCTTGCGTCCGCCGCCTTGGCGGTCTTTTTTAGCTACCTTTTCCAGCTGGCTGGTGAGGCCGGCGATCAGCAGGGAGATCACCCAGTAGATCAGCGCCGCCGCCACATAGATCTCCATGTTGTGGGCGCCGTACTCGTTAGCGTTGATAACCCGGGCGGTGCCCATAATGTCGTAGACGCCGATGGTAAAGCCGAGAGCTGTCTCCAACACCATGCCTACCAGCAGGTTGCCGAGGTTGGGCAGGGCAATGTAAAACGCCTGGGGCACCACCACATGCCACAGAGCCTGGGGCGGGGTGAGCCCCACGCTGAGGGAGGCCTCCATCTGGGTCTTGTCGATGGCCTCATAGGCCGAACGCATAATCTCCGACAGACGGCAGGAGGCGAAAATAATCAGGCCGAGGGTTAAAAAGTATACCTTGTTGAGTGCGTTGAGAGCCGGAAAAAATTTAGGCAGGCCGTAGTAGAGGAGAAACAGCATGACGATAAAGGGCATACTTCGGATGACATCTGTCACCGCATAGGCAACTCCCCGCAGGACCCGGTTCTTTCCCAGCTTGCACAGCGCCAGCAAAAACCCAAAGATCGAGCCTACCACCAGCGTGGTGGCCACGCACAACAGGGTCACTTCAAAGAAAGAGGGAATCAGCCTTGGGATGACCGAGACCATGTATTCCACATCGAAGAGCTTCATACCGTTTCCTTCCTTTCGTGAATCCGCCTCTCAGCAATTTACCGGACGCGCACAGCGCGCCCGGTAAGCTGCTAAAGTGCACTGTCAATGCAAAGCGAATGGATTACTTCGACTCCTCATCAAAGAGCTCATAGACATCATAGCCGAACCACTCAATAGAGATTTCAGACAGGGTGCCATCATCCAGCAGCTGCTTCATAGCGCCGTCGATGTCTTCCACCAACTGAGTCTCATTCTTGGGATAGAGGGTCCAAGTTTTCACAGCGTAGAAGGGAACGAAATAGAGCTGATCGTCGGGGTCCACGGTCTCCTTCAGTTCCTCATACTCAGAAGAGAACATGGCGGCACCGTCATAGCGGCCCTCGATAACCCACTTCATCTGCTCACCGGAAGCAATCACATCGCCGGATTCAAATTCAAGTGCGATGTCAGGATTTTCCTCATTGAACTGAGTAAACACATCATACATGGCGCCAGAAGCCTCTTGGGGAGTCAGCTTCAAACCGGCAGTGGCAAAGTCCTCCAGACTCTGCACGGTATCCTCATACTGCTTGTTGACAGCAATACCCTCTACACCGCCGCCGATAGGATACTCGGGGAAGAGATAGCTTTCTTCGCGCTTTTCATTGTGCCAGAAGTTGCCGACGGCGGCCGCATACTTGCCGGAGTCAAGACCCATGATCAGAGCGTCCTGATCCACCGCCTCATAAGTAAAGGTGTACTGGGGCAGCAGCTCGTCGACCTTCACCATGACTTCATAGTTCTGGCCGCCGATGGAGCCGTCCTCATTGACAAAGGAGGCGGGAGGCTGGGAGCTGTTGATACCCATGAGGACCTCACGGACTTCGGTGTTCTCCTCATTTCCTGTGTCCCCGCCGGAGGTGTTGCCGCTGGGATTCTGAGTATTGTTGGTGTTGTTGGTGGTGTTGCCGCCGCAGGCCACCAGGGAGAGCAGCATCATCGCTGCTAAGAGCGTGCACAGAAACCTTTTCATCACTTGTCAATCTCCTTACTCAATAAATTTGCATCCTTTTTGCGCGGTGCATCCGGAATGAGGAAGGAATGCATTTGAAAATCATTCCGGCGTAGGGCGCTCCCCCTCAGGAGAGCTCCCTCGGGTAATATATATATCAACCTTCTGCAAGGTTAATACCCGGATAGGTGGCCATTTGGCCCGCGCTGCAAATAGTGCTTTTTTTACATTTTAACCAATTATAGCGGCAAACGCAAGAATTTTTTTGCACTGCATTTCACAAAAATCAGTTCCCTAAAAAATTTACAGGCGAATTCTTTTGGATATGGTGGGAATTCCCCCCATTTTCCTCTTTTTTCCTTTTTTAATGTTCCCTGCAAAAGGACAGCAGACGCTGGCAGGAGCGCTCCAAGTGCACTTCCACCGCACGGGAGAGCACGTCAGGATCCCTTGTGAGGACGGCCTCTACAATGGCAAAGTGCTCCTCGCAGTTGCTGGAGACCTCCTCGATGGAGTAGGTGGTATAGGACTGCAGCCGCACGGAATACTCATTAATGGTACGAAAGACGGAGTTGATCAAAGGGTGCTCCAAATACCGCCAGAGCATGGAGTGCAGCCGTTCATCCAGCCGGATGCTGTCGTCATACAGCTCCGGGTGCTCCTGCAGTTCCACAATGCGTTTGCGCAGAGCCAAAGGCTCGCTGGATGGGATAAGCCGCACGGAGAGACGGGCCACGGCGGGCTCCAAACGCTTTCGAAACAGGTAGATGGTGGAAATCTCCTGGGGAGAGAGGGGTTTGACAATAGCCTGCTTGCCGGGGAGCTGCTCCACCAGATTGTCCTGCTTTAAAAGCTCCAGCGCATGGGTCACCGGCGTGCGGCTCACGTTATATTGCTCCGCCAAACGTACGACGTTCAGCTTCGCTTTGACGGGCAGCTTTCCAATCAGAATTTCCTGCTTGATGGCGTAGTAGATCTGGTGGGTGAGATCACTGCCCTCGCTCTCCTGGCGGGAGAGGGAAAGATTGGATTGATACTCTTTACTCATAGGCATCCTCCACACAAAGCAGAAATGGGTTGTATTTTCTGTATATAGGGAGAGGGCGGCACACTCACCAGAGAGCGTCCGGTTCCAGCAGGGGGGAGATGGACTGGAGAAACAGCGCCAGAGCGAGAAGGTCGGCGCTGCCCCCGGGGCTGAGGTTGCGGCGAGTCAGCTCCCCATCCAGCTCCGCCGCCAGAGGCTCCCATTTGGCGTACGGCGCGTTCAAAATTTCGGCGGCGGCGCGGCGGACATAGGCCGCGCCCTCCGCTCCGCCCCGGTGGTAGAGGTTGGTATCCTCCAAATGGGCCATGGTCTGCAGCAGGGCGGCCAGCGGCCCCTCCCGCTGCAGCGTCTCATAGCAGCGGCGCAGAGAGGGAAATCCCGCTGCAGCCTCTTCACGGGCACCGCCGACGCCATACCGGGCATGGACAGCACTGCCGTGGGTGCCCTTTGCCGGCGGCAGAGCCGCCGCGGTTCGGCCGGCGGTGGGCAGGACCCTTCCTCCGCGAGTCAGGATCTCCCCTACAGCGGACAGGAGGAGGGAGAGGGAATAGATCGCCCCCTTGTGGGTATTGACGCCGCCGGTGGCGGCAAACATGGCCTCCTCCGCC
>CAJFUI010000127.1 GCA_904420145.1 uncultured Oscillospiraceae bacterium | reverse complement strand
GCCAGCGGCTGGCACGACCAGGGGGGCGGGGACTTTAAGAGCCGGCACGTCTACTTCCGCCGTGTGAAGCTGCGCGGCGACAGGAGCCGGGTGCTGGTCCTGACGGAGTTTGGCGGCTACAGCTGCCCTGTGGCGGAGCATATGGTCAGCAAGAAGCCCTTCGGCTACCGGGTGTATGAGACGCCGGAGGAGCTGACCAAGGCATGGTGCCGGCTGTATGAAAAAGAGGTGTTCCCCTGTATGGAGAAGCAGAAGCTCTGTGCCGCCATCTACACCCAGCTTAGCGATGTGGAGGACGAGATCAACGGCCTTTTGACCTACGACCGCCGGGTGAAGAAGCTCCCAGCCGAAGCTGTCCGGGCCATCAATGAGCGGCTGAAACGCTTTACGGACGGCTGAGGAGGAGAACAAAAAGGGAGAGGCCCACACAAAACTTCATGGATCGCAAGCGTACCGCGATAGCAGGCAGAACCTTGCGCATGTGAAGTTCTATGCGGGCCTCTCCATACCGGTTGCCGGCAGCGGAGGCCTGTCTTGCGCCGACGCTCCCGAAGAGGGGCGGCGGACTGGTGAAAAATCGGTAAAAATATATTAGGCTGAAATATTATGTAAACAGCCACTGCACCAACAGCAGCAGCCCCAGGCCCGGCACCCCCAGCACGCCGATAACAAGGGCGTTGAGCACATTGAGCCCTAAGGAGATGCCGGTGATGGCCGTGGTCAGGTTCAGCAGCAGCAGCGCGCCAAAGCCAAGGAGGGTGTTGGCTGCCACCCGCAGCACCATTCGCAGCGGCGTGTGGAAGAGGCGGATCATGGTCCCTATCAGAAAGAGGATCAAAATGCCGAGGGCCACCTTCTCGGTTACACCCATCTGCGCTTCCCCCCTCCTGAGGCGGCCGCCGCAGCGGCGGCTGCCTGCTCCTGCTCCTCCGCGGTCTTCATGCGGCGGAGGAGGTAGTTGATGCGGGACTGGAGGGAGAGGATCTCAAAGATGCTCGACTCCACCAGCTCCGGATCCACCGCGTCGTCAAAGGTGAGATAGGCGTGGGAGAGGGCGGCCTGCGCCTCCTGCAGCGCCTGCATGATCTCCTGCTGTTCCGGGGTGGGATTGCCCCCCTTGTGAATAGGTGAAATACGCCGCAGCATAGTTGTCCTCCTCTGTTTGGTCCTACCTAATATTTACTGCTATTTTGGACAAATATGCCAGCGATCAAACGTCGAAGGAGGACAAGTTATGTCCGATCATGAATTTTATATGGGAGAAGCCCTCCGCTTGGCCCGGGAGGCCGCCGCCGCGGGGGAGGTCCCGGTAGGCTGCGTCATCGTCCGGGCGGGGGAGATGATAGGCTGGGGGCGCAACCGCCGGGAGGAGAAGGGCAGCGCCCTCTCACACGCAGAGATGGAGGCCATCGCGGCCGCCAACCGTGCTCTTGGAGACTGGCGGCTGGAGGACTGCGCGCTGTATGTGACCCTGGAGCCTTGCCCTATGTGCGCCGGCGCCATTCTGAACGCCCGGATTCCCAAGATTTTTTACGGGGCCCGGGATGAGGCCATGGGGGCCTGCGGCGGGGTCTTTAACCTGTTTATGGAGAATTTCCCCAACCGCCCCGCCGTGGTGGGGGGAATTCTCAGGGAGCCATGCCGGGAGGTGCTGTCCGGTTTCTTCCGCGCCCTGCGGCAGGAGGCGGAAGAAACACCTTGACATACCCATAGGGCGTCGGATAAAATGAGCCTGTTGCGTGATTGCCTGTTGTGTAGTTGTGTAAACGTGTAAAAATAGGAGGAGATTTGTATGAAGCGCCTGCCATTTGCCGTGATGATTCCTACGCTGCTGGTGGCCATTGCGGCCCTGAGCATGACCCTGTCGGAGTTTTTTATCTCCATAAAAAAGCCGGTGGACTTCAACACCCTGTATGAGTCCGAGCTCCACGCCGGTATGCGTGTGGAGGGGGATGTTTATGCTCTTTTGGACACCTTTGCGGCTGAGGAGACGTGGACAGAGGATTCCGAGACCGGCTCCCAGACACCCCGGGAGACCTCGAAATACTACTATATCATTCCTATTGGCGAGGAGTCCTATATGGGCCTCCAGGTGGCCATTGCTGATGACGCCGCCTACGACGCCGTTCTCAATGCCACTTGGGATTATTTGACGGATGTCACCACAGACCTCCTCAGCGAGCCCGTCCGCTTTGAGGGATACATCGCGGAGATGGACGATGATCTTTACCAGTACTTTGTGGAGTGGTTCCAGGATACCGGCTATTTCGGAACCACCAACGCCGCTGTGATCTCCGGCTATGCCATGCCCCTCATGCTCCAGGAGTTCTCTCCCGGATTGTACCCTATTTTTGCCATTGGCGTCGGACTGCTGCTGCTGAATGTGCTGTTTGTGGTCCTCCATCTCCGCTACCGCAAGAAGCAGAGGGCGGCTGCGGCGGCCGTGCCCGGCGCCGAGGGTGCTGTGCCTGCCGCTCAGACCGGCTCTGATGATCCATGGGACCGTCCGGACACCAGCAGCGCCTCCTCCCCCTCCGATGAGCCATAAGCGCCTGCGGCAGTGCGGGGGACGGGTGCAGGAGAATGGAGAAATGTGTAGATTTGGTGCGGTGCATTGATTTAATACTTTTGTAACAAATCACCCTAACTTTTTTAAAATCTCTTGCGTACTATAAATCTTGCAAGAGACAATAACTTCTTTTCATCCAATCTTCCAAAACATAAGAGAGGGGGGCGGCAAAAGCCGTCCCCCTCTCACATACCATCGGCAGAAAAGGGAGGGGCGCTTTTTAACGCCCCTCCCTCTGTTTTCCTGTTTTGCGGGCCGCTATTTCACTTCGATCAGCTCATAGGCCTGCTGGCCGATGCCGATCTGCTCGGCATGCTCCACACAGGAGCGCCAGTTGGTTTCCGGATGGTTGTGGTGGAAGTGGTCCTCCTGATCCTGGGCGGGGCCCTGTTCGTAGAGGGCGCTGCCCACATACACCGGCATGGCGTTCACGGCGTCGGCGCAGGCCACATCCACGGCCACCGGGTCAAAGGAGGCGAACATCCCCACGTTGGGCACGATGGGCACGTCGTTTTCTGCGTGGCAGTCGCAGTTAGGGGAGACATCCATCACTAAGTTGATGTGGAAATTGGGCCGCCCTTGGATGACCGCCTTGGTGTACTCAGCGATCTTGCAGTTGAGAATATCGTTGGCCTCGTCCTGAGCAGGCTGCACAGCGTCCACGGGGCATACGCCAATGCAGCGGCCGCAGCCCACGCACTTGTTCTGGTCGATAGTGATCTTCCCTTCGGCCATCACCGGGGCGTCGTGGGCACAGATGCGCTGGCAGGCGCCGCAGCCGATGCAGCGGGAGCGGTCGGCATAGGGCTTGCCGGCGCTGTGCATCTCCATTTTGCCCGCCCGGGAGCCGCAGCCCATGCCCAGGTTCTTCAGTGCGCCGCCAAAGCCGGTGGCCTCGTGGCCCTTAAAGTGGTTGAGGGAGATAATCACGTCCGCATCCATCACCGCCCGCCCGATCTTGGCCTCCTTCACATAGGTGCCGCCTTCCACCGGGACATAGGCCTCGTCAGTGCCCTTGAGGCCGTCGGCGATCAGCAGGTGGCAGCCCACGGTAAAGGGGTTGTAGCCGTTGACGTAGGCGCTCTCTAGGTGGTCCAGCGCGTTTTTGCGGCCGCCCACGTAGAGGGTGTTGCAGTCGGTCAAAAAGGGCTTGCCGCCCCGCTGGCGGACAAAATCCACTACCACCTTGGCATAGTTGGGCCGGAGGTAGGAGAGGTTGCCCGGTTCGCCGAAGTGGATCTTGATTGCCGCATATTTGTTGTTGAAGTCGATATCACCCATGCCGGCCTTTGTCAGCAGCCGGTCCAGCTTTTGCAGCAGATTGTCGCCCACCCGGGCCCGCAGATTGGTAAAATACACCTTGGAGGGTGCCATAAAATTCGCATCCTTTCCTGTCAATTTTGGCAGATGCTGCCTATTTCTGTTATTGTATCACAGCTTCTTTCTGTGCCGCAACTGTGTTTTGGGGGGGATTTTGTATTTTAAGGGCGAGATTCAAAGACGGTACAGCATGTTTCCTACCACAAAGGGTCAACGCCGCTCCCGCTGCGAGGAGAGAGCTCCATGGCCCCAGCCCCGGACTGCCGTATGGAAAAATGGAAGAGGTTCCGTAAAACAGCAGCTGTACAGGCCTGCTCAAACCTGCACAGCTTGTTGCTTTGTGCCCTGCCGGAAAGGCTTACATTTTACCTGTAAAGTGATCAGGGTCGGACACTTTGCTCTTGTGTTCTCCTATGGAATATGCTAAGATAAAAACATAAATTACAATTTGTTTTTATTTTGCACGGGGTGATGGAATGCCAAGAGTCGCTTATTCTGAAGAGGATCGGGAGCGCATCCGGACAGAACTTGTTGCAGCTGGGTTGGAGCTGATGGCAAAACAGGGCATACAGCACACAACCGTAGAGCAGGTGTATAAAAGAGTCGGGATTTCGCGGACATTCTTCTATTCTTTTTTCTCAACGAAGGAAGATCTGATCGTTGAAACACTCTACTTGCAGCAGCCCAAAATCATCAAATATGTACAGACGCTGATGGCTGATCCCGCGTTAAGCTGGCGTGACGCCGTGAAACAATTTCTCCATGCCTGCTGCTATGGTGAGAAAAATGGGATTGCTGTTTTAACGATTGAAGAACAGCAGCTCATTTTCAAGCGTCTGTCAAAGGGAAGCTATCAAGAGTTCCGCCAAAAGCAGCTTCGTCTTTTTAGGGAGATTTTAGAAAACTTTGGAATCAAGGCAGATACCGCAAGGATCCATCTGTTTACGAATTTAAGCTTGACCGCGATGGTGGTACGCAGGGCGATCCCCAGTACGCTCCCCCTGTTTGTTCCGGAAGCGGCTGATGAAACAGTCGATTTTCAGCTGAACGCGATTGTAGACACCTTGGAAAAATGGAAAACACGCCCTATTCCCTGATGGGAGGAGAGGAAACTCCGTCCGGATATTCTGTTTTGCCGTTATATTCAGACGGATTTCTTTTCCGGCAAAATAAAGACGATTTTTCTTATTTATTTTTATTTGGCGGCTGTGGGCATTGATGACGAGCAAAGGAAAACAGGTAATGAGCATATTTGGCCGGTTCTTAAACCGCTATGTGTCCAGAAGGAATATAGCCGCATGGTTACTTCGTTTATGATGCTGTGGGCACTGCCAGCACAGTTTCATATAAAAACATCAAAACATTTAAGGAGGAAATGGGTCATGGGACTGTTCAGCAAGTTGTTCAAGGGGCCGGAGATCGACATGGAGAAAAGCGATGCAAATGCAAAGAAAATGCGGGCTCTGTTTAATCAGGTCGTGGAAGATGGAGACAGTTACAGGCTGATTTTCGGATATACCGAGGATGTGAGCCGGTTCAACTATGGGTTTGTCCACGGCAGCAAGACGAAAATTGGAAATCTGATAGTGGGCTGGAACGCGGCCAGTCAGACGATTGTGGTCGTTCCCACGGTGCCTGATCTCTCCGGCTGCGGAGATCCGACCTATTATCGCCGCTCTGAAATTTTGAAAGCCTACCGCAACAAGTACCCTACCGATGCGTTTATCATTTACCCGGACAAAAAGGGGTATATCGCCATCAATGCCTATGACTGGCTGGAGGACGAAAAGCTGTATGTCTATGTATCGCAGGATGCGGAACTGGCAGCCTTTACCGACTTCTTTATGAATCGCTTTGCAACAAAGTGAGGTAAAATATGCCCTTTGGAGAGATTGGAGCCTTCCTGCTGGTTCTTGTGGCAGTATTTCTATTCGGAAATTTGTGGTTCCATTTTGTGGAGACAATATTAAACCGAATCAAAAAGCTGTTCACCCGCCGCAAAGAACCACCAACATGGCATATGCTTTCCCCTGATGAGGAGGACAGAAAAAATGGTTGATATCGACGAAATTCGGAAACGGGCGCAGCAAGCCAGCGAACGAGCCGCTGAGAGCATGAGAAAGACGTTTGAAAAAAGTGAGGAGCTGGTCCAAAAAATCGAAATTTCCAGTTCTGAAAAAGAGGAATCTGTCTCTGCCGCTGAGGCAGAGGCGCAGATCAACGCCAACACGGAGCGGCAGGTAGAAATCTTCGGCCAGATCTTTGGGGCTGACGGTATGGCACAGATGGCCGCTAATGAGGAACTGCTGCAAAAAATGGTGGACGAAAAAGTTGCTGAGGCTGCCGCTGCCACTACAGAGAACTGGATGGAGCAGCTGCTTGGAGAAGATATGGGGGTTCTCGCGGCGGCGCTGGAAATGCTGGGGACGGAGGATGCCGAAGAAGAGGAAGAACTCGCATTTAGTTTGGAACTGGAAGAAAGTCTCTATACGACTTTGGAAGACACAATGGCCCGGCTTGAGGCCATGCCTGAGCCGGAGCCGATCCCGTACCAAAAAAATGACGCCAAATGGGAGCGCTTCGGCATCCTGCTGTCGGGCATCATATCGACCCTAAACGACCATGACCTGTATGGCATGGATGTGGAGGAACATGTCCCCGTCATGGAACAGAAGATCGTTTCGCTCGTCCGCCGCTCCTGGGGCATCGACGGCCGCAGCGATCTGCTGGATATGATCCGCTATCTGGCGCAGGAGGGCTATATTCTGCGGTATCAGCTGTACAGTGAGGCATCTTCTCCGGAGGAGCTGATGGACGAAGCTATGGATGAGGATGAACGCGAGGATGTCAGCCGGGCATGGAGGTTTGCACAGCGGTATAAAAGCCAATATGCTCCCGGTTTTATGGCCGGCTGGGATATCGGCCGGGCGGCGATGCTGACCCGCTGGGGGTGCTATTTAGGGTGGATCACGGAAAGTGAGGCGGTCGGTATCCTCTGGGATCTCTCCCACAAAGCTGCGGAGGAGCTGCGCAGCTGGCGTGAATTCGCCCAGTCCTACCTGTTTGGCGGCCTGATGTGGAAATTGCTGTGCGGAGACAGCTCCGCTGAAAGCTATCTGGGCTATATCGCAGACGCTGCTACAGATCTGCTGACTGGAAAAGCGGAGCAGGGCAGCGGACAATGGCGGGGCTGTCCATGGCCTGCGCGGAGGAAAATCGGTTTCACACTATAAAATTTGAAAAGCTGCTCTTATTCAGCAGCTTCTAACGAAAATACCATATGGGACTGTTATATGTCCGAATTTGAAACCGAAAAAGAAGATATGCCGTATTTTTGCCATTTAAAAAGGCTTTGGTATACTAACGGCTGCAGAAGCTGAAAATTAAAATGGAATAAGCGGTTTTGCAGCAATCGGCAAATCGGGATGATCCGATTCGACAAGAGCACAGCAGCAGATGTCTATCAGGCATCTGCTGCTGTGCTCTTTAGATGGTTTTACTGGCTGGCCTCGTTTTGATTGGGGTCCCTATCCTGAGGGGGTCCTTGAGGCACTGGAATATCCGCTTTTTATAAGGACCTTTTCAGCCCTGGCCGTAGTAGGCGCCGGGGCCGTGCTTGCGCAGATAGTGCTTATCCAAAAGCTCCTGCTGCATGGGGCCCATCTGTGGGTTGAGCATCATGGCGTGCCAATCCATGAAGGCCACCTCCTCCAACACCACCGCATTGTGGACGGCGTTATGGGGATCGGTGCCCCAGGTGAAGGGACCATGGCTGTGGACAAGGACGGCGGGGATGGTCATAGGATCGATCCCTTGGAAGGTCTCGATGATGACGTTGCCCGTCTCCAGCTCATACTGTCCGTTGATCTCCTCCGGGGTCATCAGGCGGGTACAGGGAATCTCTCCGTAGAAGTAGTCCCCCTGGGTGGTCCCCATGGCAGGGATTCCTCTGCCCGCCTGGGCAAAGGTGGTGGCCCAGCGGCTGTGGGTGTGGACGATGCCGCCCAGGGCTGGAAAGGCACGGTACAGGGCCAAATGGGTGGGGGTGTCGCTGGAGGGCTTGTACCGGCCCTCCACCCGCTCGCCGGTGGCGAGGTCCACCACCACCATGTCCTCGGCGGTCATGGTGTCATACTCCACTCCGGAGGGCTTGATGACCATTAGGCCGCGCTCCCGGTCCACGCCGGAGACGTTGCCCCAGGTAAAGGTGATCAGGCCATATTTTGGCAGGAGAAGGTTAGCATCCAGCACCTCCTGCTTCAGCTGCTCCAGCATGGCTTCTCTCCCCCTTTTTTACTTCAGCTTCCACGCCAGATCGTTCAGGAACAGCTGCTGCTCCAGACTTTCCACGGTGGTGTCCTTTGTAATGTGGACAAACTCGATGTCCATCATGGCGGCCCAGTCCTTCATCTGCTCGGCGGTGACGTCGTAGCTGAGGACGGTGTGGTGGGCGCCGCCGGCGGTGATCCAGCACTCCACACCGGTGGTGAGGGAGGGCTCCGCCTGCCACATCACCCGGGCCACTGGGAGGTTGGGCATGGGCATGATGGGCTTGACGCAGTGGATATCCTGGCAGATCAGGCGCAGGCGGCCGCCCATGTCGATGAGGCTGACCACGATGGCGTTGCCGGCCTTGCCCTCAAACACCAGACGGGCGGGAGCCTCCCGGTCGCCGATGCCCAGAGGATGGACCTCAATCCGGGGCCGCCCGGCGGCCACAGAGGGGCAGACCTCCAGCATGTGGGCGCCGAGGCTGTACTCCTGGCCCTTCACGAGGTGATAGGTATAGTCCTCCATGAAGGCGGAGGCGCCATTTTCGTTCTTGCCCATGACCTTCATAATGGCGGTCATGGCGGCCACCTTCCAGTCGCCCTCGCCGCCGTAGCCGTAGCCCTGCGCCATCAGGTGCTGGCTGGCGAGGCCGGGCAGCTGCCTCATACCGTAGAGATCCTGGAAGGTGTTGGAGAAGGCCATGCAGCCCTCGGCGTCCAGCATCTTCTTCATGGCGATCTCCTCCCGGGCCTGATAGCGCACGGTGTCCAGATCATCGGTGGCAAAGTCGTAGCTGGCCCGATAGGTCTCCATGAGGGCGTCGATTTCGGCCTCGGTGACAGCGTTCATGGTCTCCACCAGCTGGCCCACCGGCCAGGTGTTCACCTGCCAGCCCAGCTTGGCCTGGACCTCCACCTTGTCGCCCTCGGTGACGGCCACCGCCCGCATGTTGTCGCCAAAGCGCATGACCTTCAACTCCTTGGAGAAGGCCACGCCTACAGCGGCGCGCATCCAGCTGCCCAGGCGGTCCTGCACCGCCTCGTCCTGCCAGTAGCCGGCGATGACCTTGCGGGGCGCGCGCAGCCGGGCCCCGATGAAGCCGTGCTCCCGGTCGCCGTGGGCGGCCTGGTTCAGGTTCATGAAGTCCATGTCGATCTC
>CAJFUI010000126.1 GCA_904420145.1 uncultured Oscillospiraceae bacterium | reverse complement strand
CTTATTTTAGCTGATTCTATTACAGGATGCAAGCGGTTTTTCGCGGTTTGGTAACTGCCAAGCCGCTTTTTTGTTGTTCAGAGGGTGGTGTATTGCGTATCGGCGGCGTGGGTGGCCCGCCACGGACGGGGCCGGGGTGCTTGCCGGGGCCGGTTGCAAGGCGGGGTGAAAGGTTGGTTTCGCTCCATCGCAATCCCCCGCCGGAAGTTGGTGGTGACTTGCCACCATGTCCCCGCCGGGATTGCTGTCGCTTTCATGCCCTGCGGGGCATAGGGTTATTGTATCGTGTCGAGGCCCTCAAAGTAGTAAATTGGTAGTAAAATCGGCTTGCAGGGTGTAGAAACCTACTGAATATCAAGTCGTTTTGAAAGGTAGGTCAAATCCTGCCGTGGCACACGAAAAGTATTTTAATCATCTGTTTTCAACTCCTTTGACAGTCAACCCTCTGCTGCTTCCTTATGGTGGTGATGGGCGCATCCCCCATTCGCCGCTGTTTTCCATTAGGAAGATCGTCTCTTCGGCACCGCCGCTTTTCTCTTTCTCTGCTGCCGAAAAGAAATGAAAGTGTATGATTATGTATTTTAGCATAGCGGAGGCATTTTGGCCAGCGCTTAAGCTGGAAAGATGGAGGGCTGTCCGGCACGGGCGGGGCGGCAGCCCCCTGCGGCTTTGCCGCAGGGGACTCGATGGGTCAGCGCGGTCCCCGGTCATGCCCCGCCCCTCCCCCGCCGGCGTTCGGCGCGCCGCCTCACTCCTCGGGCTCCGGATAGACGGCTACCAGCGATTCCATAGGCGCCTCCAGCGCTGCGCTCAGGTTGTACAGCACCTCGATGGACGCCCGCACCGCTCTCTTCTCCAGACTGCGCACGTATCTGTCGCTCAGCCCCGCCTTTTCCGCCAGCTGCTCCTGTGTAAGGCCTTTCGCCCTGCGCAGGCGGCGCAGTTCGCCGCTGTCCATTTTCACCAACATTTCTCTCACCTCCTCTCACTGCAGGAGTAAGAGGAATTTGCCTTCCCGGCCAGGACCCGGCCTTTCGCTATCGAGAAAAATGCTGGTTAAAAAAAAGAAAACCGAGTCCACAGCTGTGAACTCGGCTCATGGCCGGCCCTGTGCCCTGCACACCGCCTGTGCCATGTCCGGCAACCGTTCCTCCGCCCTGAGCCGTCCGCCGCAAAGGGCTTTAGAACCGCAAACAATGCAAACCACACATCAGGAGACAGCTCCTCTCCGCCTATATATGCCTTAACAGGCGGCAAAAGTAACACAAAAAATAGGAGACAGCCAAAAATTTTGGCTGTCTCCCCCTGCTTTCTCTCAAAATATGCGGTTTTAGTAGGCCTCCGCAGAACTCGTGATATAGGTGTCCATATCGGCTATTGTGCCGTCGTAGGCGTAAAAGGTCAGCTTGGCGTAGTAGCTCTCGCCGGGCTCCCCTTCATAAACGACAGCGTTTCCGTAAGCGTATTCATCGTAGCCCATCATGTGCTCATACCCGTCGTCAAAATAGCGGTAGGTGACAAGAAGGCCCTCCGATTTCGAATAAATCTCAATTTTAGAGACCCCGATTTGCTCCAGCTTTTTCGTGCCGGTGATGAAGAAGTCGAAGCTGACTTCGCCATTTCCAATAGCAGCCGCAGAGGCTGTTGTTCTCCGGATCACCTCACTGGCCTTGGCGGTGGCAAAGACGGACACCTGGAGCATGAGCAGGGCCAGGGTCAGGGCGGCGCAGCGCATCAGTTTCTTTTTCATTTGGGTTACTCCTCATAGATAGAATTGATCATACGGATCAACTCCTCCCTGCTTGTAAATCCCGAGATACTGCACTCCACCCTGCCGTTAGTCCATGCGGCAAAGTACTCCCCCATATTGGACATGATGTAGTGGCTGACCCCTCCTATTTCATACAGCTCCGGATCCCCGCCATTTTTCTGATATTGAACATAAGTGGAGTCCGTCCGCACAATATAGTACAGATCAATCGGTCGCTCCTCTCCCTCTTTTTCCAATATCACATCGAATATGATCTCACCATTAGAACTCTCATAGCAGTAAAATCCATCCTGCTCATATCCCTCGGGCAGCCAGATAGGTAAAACGTCCTCAGTGACCCCGTGCTCCACCAGAGCCGCGTGGAGCTCCTCCAGCTCGGGTGCATAGGAAGTTTCCCGGACAGACAGGTCCTCGTCCTCTGTGCCTCCGATCAGGCGAAAGGTTTCATCGGTCCACCTGGCGATAGCCGCCCAGAGATTGTAGCCAAAGGCGGAGGCGGTGAGGGTCAGCAGGCACAGGATGGCCGCAGCAGCCGCCGCCTTGACAGCCTTCACGCCCCGGTGACGGCCGCGGGTGCTCTTGGATGCAGAAGGGGGTGTATCGATCTCAGGATATAATGGCCGAGAAACAGCATGGTTTTCTTTAAATTCTTTCCAAGCCGCGTCGATATCTTGTGTGTGTTTTGTGCCTGTTTTCTCGTTTAGAAGCTCTGTGATGGTCTTGATGAATTCCACATCGGACTCATCGGACATCAGCTCCGCCTCTAAAAGGTCTTTGAGTTGTTCCGTACTACATTCTTGAAAGCGGCTCTTAGAGTATTTATCCTGCTGCTTACCAGACACGGTTTTTCCTCCTTTCACTATATCATGCCTTCCGCAGGGGGAAAAGTAACACCTATTTTAAGTGATATTTTTCTTTGACGCGTTCTCGCGCCCTTTTGATCTGCATTTTGATGGCGCCGACCGTTTTCTTCTCCTGCGCCGCCAGCTCATGGAGGGAGTATCCGTATAGGTAAAAGCGCACCAGAAGCCGCAGCTCGGGATCCTCCTTGGGATCTCCCTGTCCGACAAACGTCAGACTATACCGGTCGGAGGCCGCCAGCTGGGACTCGTGCACCTCGTCGAGGTAGGCGACATTCTTCAGCAGAAGCTGCCGGTCCCGCAGCATATGCCGGATGATATTTTTCAGCGTATTGTACAGCCATCCCACCTGGTTGGGGCTCTCCTCCAGCTTTTGAATATGTTTCAGCGCGCAGACAAAGGTGTCCTGCACGGCGGCCTCCGCCAGATTCTCACTGCGTAACAGATAAGAGGCGAAGTCGATCATGTGCTGGTACTCACTGCGATACAGCCGTTCCACAATGTCAAAATGCATCTCGTCGTTCGCACTGTGATGGAACATCCTATCCCCCCTGTGCAGTTTGGTGGCCGATCTGTTTCTATACAAAAATATACTATTTTACTGTCATTTGCAACAAGAACCTGCTTCTACTGGGGCAAATCGTACCCGCAGGCGATCAGCAGGTTCTTGATGATTTCCTCCGCAGCCGTCCGCTGGTCCTCACTTAGGCGCTGCAGCATCCGGTTGGTATATTCGCGCTCTTCTATGGTCATCGCCCCCATCAGGAGATAATCCGCGCTGGTATCGAGGGCCCTGCAGATTTTTAAAAGCGTCTCCGCGCTGGCGCCCTTAATGCCCCGCTCAATACACGCGTAAAATTGATGAGAGAGCCCGGCTTTTTCCGCCACCATCTCCTGGGTCAGCCTTAACTCCCCGCGTCTCTTGGACATGCGCTCGCCGATCTCCTTCATCAATTTGGTATTTCTTTTAGCCATAATATCACTCCGATCTTTGCCAATTGGTTTATTCTAACCAAATACATCGGAGGTTTGTATTGCCTATCGGCAATAAATACTAATCAAATTAAACCAAATAAAATATAAGCGCAAAATTTGTCCTATGTGAGATCCCTTCGCAGCTCGCTGTCCGCCCATCTGACGCTGTACATTCAACAGAAAAAGTCTACGGCAGCACTCCATGCTCCGTAGACTTTTCGAGGCGGAATTCCTCCTGACTCGTCTTAATATGAAGTGGCCTCCAGTCTGGCCAGCTCCCTCTGCAACTCCTGCGCCGCCTCGCTGTCATGTCCGCTCCGGCTTCAGCAGTTCTTTGACCTTGAGGCCGCCGCAGCCTGTCAGAGCGCCGTCCCTGCCGATGACAGGCATATTTTTCCTTATTTTACTATACCCGCCCTTTTTTGACAAGCCCAACTCTGACACAGAAGCAAAAAAAGAGGGCCCGGACGCATGTCCGGGCCCTCTTTTTGTATGGAAAGTATTATGTAGCCAGCTCCTTTGGCAGCCACTTGCCAAAGCGGTAGTACAGCAGGAACACCACCGACGCCAAAGTCCAACTGATGGGATAGCACAGGGCGATAGTAAAGTTGGACAAGTGATCGAAGACGTAGGTGTAGAGGTAGATCACCCGAGACAGGCAGATGCACACAAGGGTAATGATCGCCGGGTGGATGGCATTTCCCACAGCCCGCATAGAGGAGGAGAGCACCTCCGTACAGGAGAAGGTGCAGTAGAACAGGCACGTGTACAGCGTCACCGACGTACCGCAGGCGATGACCGCCGGGTCCCCCTTGGCAAAGAGGCTGATAAGTGGGTAGCGGGCGGAAATCACGATCACCGTGTACAGAGCCGAAAGCCCCAGGTGGAAAGCAAGGCCCGTTCGGATGGTCTTTTTCACCCGGTCGGTCCGCCGGGCACCGAAGTTCTGTCCCACAAAGGTCATGATCGTCAGACCCATGGCGTTGCTGATGGGCCAGAAGAGGTCATCGATCTTCCGGTAGGCGGTCCAACCGGCCATAGCGTCAGTACCCAGCTCGTTGATGGCCACCTGCACGATCATGTTGGCCACGTTGTACATGGCGGACTGGCACCCAGCGGGCAGGCCGATCTTCATCATCCGGATGAAGATCCCCTTGTCCAACTTCAGGTGGCGGATATCCGGGCGAATCTCCTCTGGCAGGCGGTTCAGCGCGCGGATCACAAGGATGGCGCAGACCAGCTGGGAGATGCTGGTGGCCACCGCTACACCGATGACCGCCATGTGGAGCACAAGGACAAACGCCAGGTCCAGCACCACGTTCACCGCCGCGCACACCGCCAAAAACTGCAGGGGCCGCTTAGAGTCCCCAAGGGAGCGCAGCACACCGCTGCCCATGTTGTAGATCATGGAGGGGATCATGCCGAGAAAATAGTACCGGAGGTACTGCACAGAGTACTCCATGGTGTCCTCGGTGGTGTGAAGCAGCTCCAGCAGGGGCCGGGCTGCAACGATACCCACCACCATGACGATAGCCCCGCTGACCGTGGCCAGGATCATGGCGTTTTGGATGCTGCTGCGCACCCGCTCGTTCTGCTCCGCCCCGTAGTGCTGGGCGGTGATCACCGAGGCGCCGGAGGCCAAGGCCACAAAGAAGTTCACCAGCAGCGTGACGATCGTGGCGCTGCTGCCGCCTACGGCAGCAAGGGCAATTTTGCCTACAAAGCGGCCTACGATCAGCGTGTCAGCCATGTTGTAGGCCTGCTGCAGCATAGTGCCGAACATAATCGGCAGGAAAAAGAGCAGCATCTCTTTCCAGAGAACGCCATTGGTTACGCGGTCATGGGCCGTCAACTGTTGCGACATAACGTTTCTCCTTTTCTTGCGACGCCGCCTCCCCCGTCCTTTGCGGTGGAAGCTTTTTCCCTCTGATTCAAAACGTGTAGCCTGCAAATTGATGAAGGGATTACTCCCTTGTCCGCGTCAAAGCGCCACCCGTATGGGTGGCGCTTTGGCTTGTTATCCTTCGTCTCAGCCGTTGGCCTGCTTGGCCAGCTCCACCAACTGGGCAAAAGCCGCTTCATTATTCACGGCCAGCTCGGCGAGCATCTTGCGGTTGATCTCCACACCGGCGGTCTTGAGACCGTGCATGAAGGTGGAGTAGTTCATACCGTGGAGCTTCACCGCGGCACTGATGCGGGTGATCCAAAGCTGACGGAAGTCGCGCTTCTTCAGCCGGCGGCCGGTGTAAGCGTAGGTCAGGGATTTCATCACCTGCTGATTTGCCATCTTAAAGTGCTTGGACTTGCTGCCCCAATAGCCCTTGGCCATCTTCAGCACTTTATTTCTTCTCTTGCGGGTCATCATCGCGCCCTTTACTCTTGCCATATCAAAAGCCTCCTATTCTAAAGCGTATCTCTTGGTTATTTGTAGGGGATCATCTTGCGGATGGTGGCCTCGTTGGTCACGTCGGCATAGCCGCCCGCCCGCAGACGACGGGTACGCTTGGTATCCTTCTTGGTGAGGATGTGGCTCTTATAGGCCTTGGCGCGCTTAACCTTTCCGCTCTTGGTCAGGTTGAATCTTTTTTTTGCTCCGCTATGGGATTTCAGCTTAGGCATAATTCTACTCCTTCCATATCTTCTTGCCTCGGGCAAGTGGGTTTACTTCTTATTCTTGGGGGAGAGGAAGATGGACATATGCCGTCCCTCCAGCTTGGCCCCCTTGTCCAACACGGCCACCTCGGCGCACTGTTCTGCAAATTTGTCCAGGAGATTTTTGCCGATGTCTGTGTGTGCCATCTCACGCCCGCGAAAACGGACGGCTACCTTGACACGGTTTCCCTCGGTCAAAAATTTCTGGGCGTTTTTCAGCTTGACATTGAAGTCGCCGACGTCGATGCCGGGAGACATGCGGATCTCCTTGATCTCCACCACATGTTGATTCTTCCGCGCCTCCTTCTCCCGCTTGCCCTGCTCAAAGCGGTACTTGCCGTAGTCCATGAGCTTGCAGACGGGGGGCGTGGCCTGGGGAGAGATCTTCACTAAATCCAGTCCCTTTTCATCAGCGATGGCCAATGCCGCGTCGGCGGACATGATGCCAAGCTGTTCCCCATCCGCGCTGATCAGGCGCACTTCCTTGTCGCGAATCTCCTCATTGAGCTGATGCATCACACTGCTAATAACCGAAGCACCTCCTAATTTGAAACGATCAACACCAATCTCATCTCATACGCAAAAGAAAAAACGGATGCAGCAGGCATCCGTCCAAACAGCACAAAACACCCATTACGGGTGGAAGTACAGCGTTGTTAACCTCTTTGCTTCATGGCTGGAGGTGAGGACGGATGCGGCCGGCCTGCTTTCTTTTGCGCTGTTAGTATATCCCACCCTTTTTCAAATGTCAAGGGCTTTTTACAAAAATTTGCAGGGGCAGATTTGGCCTGCAGCGCACAGCGCTTTCGCAAAAGCAGACGGGGCCGCCATGAAAAATAAAAGCGCAACTTTCTCTTGACTTACTGCACAAAAAGAGCTATACTAAAGGGCGTATTCTAAATGTAAGTTGCTGCGATGTGTAAGTCAATTTTCATTTTGACTTACCGTCGCCTTTTTTATAGCCCGCCCGTCTGGGGTTATAAAAGCTGCCGAACAACACAAGCCGAGCCTCTATGGCGGCCAAAGCGTTGTTTCCTTTAGAATAACATTTTTTAGGAGGTGCTGTTTATGTATAACGGTACAGTCAAGTGGTTCAACGACGCTAAGGGCTTTGGCTTCATCGCCAACGACGACGGCAGCGGCGACGTGTTCGTCCATTTTTCCGCCATTCAGGGCACCGGCTTCCGCTCCCTGTCCGAGGGACAGAAGGTCACCTATGACACCGAGGCCGACCCCAAGAATCCCGATAAGCTGCGCGCGGTCAACGTGTGCGCTGTCTGATGTAAGACAAGCAAAGGGGCGGAGGGTCCTTCTCCCCTTCCGGCCTCCCCGATGGGCAATCCCGCCCATCGGGGATTTTTTTGCAGATTTTGCCATGGCCGCGGCGTATAATCCGCGAAAAAGCAGCCAAGATGAGGGTGGATGCTTCATCTTGTCAGCTAAGGAGGAATTCCGCTATGACCCATTTCAGCCGCCGCGCCGCTGGGGCTCTCTGCGCCGTCGCCCTCGTGGCGGGGCTCGCCGTTTTTTTCTGCCGCCAGGACTCCGCCTCCCTCCCCGCCACGGCGGAGGCCGCTGTCCCCGCCTCCGCCGCCAACTGGGGGCTCTCCTTCCCCACGGAGGGCGAAGCGCCTGTGGGAAACGCCACGGTAGAGGAGCTGGCACAGTACGATGCCTACTACCTCGGCGACACCTCCCAAAAGGTGATCTACCTCACCTTCGACTGCGGCTATGAGAACGGCTGCACAGCCCAGATCTTGGATGCGCTGAAGAAGCACAACGCCCCGGCGGCCTTTTTCGTGGTGGGCCACATGATTGAGAGCGCCCCGGAGCTCATCGTACGCATGGCGGAGGAGGGCCACATTGTGGGCAACCACACCTACCACCATCCGGACATGTCCAGCATCGCCGATCAAGGGTCCTTTGAG
>CAJFUI010000125.1 GCA_904420145.1 uncultured Oscillospiraceae bacterium | reverse complement strand
GTTCCAAAAGCGGAACAGAAGAATAAAGCAATATGAAATTATAGATGTGGCAGAAAACCGAACCCTTTGCGCTCCCAACTGAGCTACAGGCCCGGATAAAAAATTTTCAAAGCGCATGAAGTATAATAAACCATTTTTTGAAATCTGTCAACACTCTTGACGGATTTATTCTCAAGTTATATACTAATCTTTACTTATGCATGCATGGAGGGGGGGACCATATGACAGACACAGCTCAGCTGGAGCTTCCGAGTCGGCTGCAGGCAATCGCGGACTGGGTGCCAGAGGGTGTCCGGCTGGCGGATATTGGCACGGATCATGGGTACCTCCCCATATGGCTTCTCCAAAGGAGAAGGATCGCCTCCGCAATTGCAGCGGATATCGGCGAACAGCCTTTGCTCCGCGCGGTGCGCTCCTCGGCTCTCTATGGCGTCCCTATGGATTTTCGCCAGTGCGACGGACTGCGCGGTATTTCACCTGACGAGGTAGATGTGATCGTCGTGGCTGGAATGGGCGGGGAGACCATCGCCCATATCCTGCAGGAGGCCCCGTGGACACGAGGGAGTGGACTGCTGTTGCTTCAACCGATGTCCAAGGCGGAGACGCTGCGGCTGTGGCTGGCGGAAAACGGCTATCAGATCCTCCGAGAGCGGCTGGTATTGGACAGGGGAGTGATTTACCCCATTATACAGGCTTCTGGCGGCGAGATGCCGCGGCCCACCATGGCCCAGGCATGCTATGGATATTCTGGTGACAGCGATCCACTGTTTGCCGATTACCTGCGCTATTGGATTCAGCGGACCCGCCGGGCGATTGAGGGCCTGCGGGCCAGTACCAATCAGGAGATAGAGCCAAGACGCCGGGATATGGAGCGGCTTTTGGAGGAATTGGAGCTAAGGAGTGGTGAACGACCGTGACGACAGTAGGCCAAATCGAGAGCAGCCTTTTTCAGCTGGCCCCCCGGCAGCTGATGCAGTCCTGGGACAATGTGGGACTGCTGGTTGGAAATACCGACCGTGCAGCAAAAAAAGTCTTAGTGGCCCTTGACATTACAGAGGATGTGGTGCAGGAGGCTGTGGAGGGCGGTTTTGATTTGATTGCCGCCCATCACCCGGTGATGAACTGTACATGGCACCCCGTCCAGACCATCCGGGAGGATGACAGCCAGGGGCGCGTACTGACTACACTGATCCGCCATCAGATCGCTGCTATCTGCATGCATACCAATTTAGACAGCGCGCAAGGCGGTGTCAATGATGTGCTCGCAGCGAAAATGGAATTGAAAAATGTCTCCCCGCTGGGCGAGGACGGAATCGGCCGGGTAGGGGAGCTGGCGGAGGAGATGGCCCTTGCTGACTTTGCTTCCTATGTGAAAAAGCGCCTTGGTGCCAACGGCGTCCGCTACGCCGACGGCGGAAGGCCGGTGCGCAGAGTCGCTGTGGGAGGCGGCGCCTGCGGCGACTACACTGGACTGGCGGTTTCCCTCGGCTGTGACACCTTTGTCACCGCTGATTTGAAGTACCACGATTTTCAAAACGCCGCTGGGATGGGGATCAATCTGATCGACGCGGGTCATTTCCCCACGGAGGATGTGATCTGTCCCGTTTTACAGCGGTATCTCAGCGAGCAGTTCCCCGGCCTGCAGGTCAGGAAGTCTGTACGCCACCACGAAGTGATTCAATACGTATAAAGGAGAAAGAAATCATGTCCGGACATTCTAAATGGCATAATATTCAAAAGACCAAGGGCGCGGCTGACGCCAAGCGCTCCCAGATTTTCACCAAGATCGCCCGCAAAATGATCGTGGCGGTGAAGGAGGGAGGCAGCGGCGATCCCAATAACAACTCCCGGCTGGCCACTGTTATTGCCGAGGCTAAGGCCGCCAATATGCCCAATGACAACATCAAGCGCACCATTGACAAGGCGCTGGGCGCCGGCAACGCTGACAACTTTGAGAGCGTCGTGTATGAGGGCTATGGCCCCTCCGGCGTCGCGGTGATTGTAGAGGCGCTGACGGATAATCGCAACCGCACCGCCCCCGAGGTCCGCCATCTGTTTGACAAGTACGGCGGAAACATGGGTGCCACCGGCTGTGTGTCCTGGTCCTTTGACAGAAAGGGCGTCATCGTGATTGACAACGAGGAGGGCGACCTGGATGAGGAAACGGTGATGATGGATGCGCTGGACGCCGGCGCCGCCGACTTTGAGGCGGACGGGCCGGTCTTTGAGATCACCACCGCGCCGGACGACTTCAACGCCGTCACCAAAGCCTTGGAGGAAAAGGGGTATGTATTCGCCTCCGCCGCCATTGAGATGGTGCCCCAGAACTATGTCAAGCTCACCAGCGAGGAAGATATCAAAAACATGACCAAGATGATCGAGCTGATGGAGGACAACGACGACATTCAGAACGTCTACCACAACTGGGATCAGGAATAATAAAAAGCAGAAAGAGGCCGCCGGCGTATTCCGCCGGCGGCCTTTATATGCTCACGAGCAAAACTGTAAGCCGGGTTCTGTATTTGACAGTCATCTATCTCGGCCTGCTGTTGCCGGCAGGCTCAAGCCACCTCCTGAGGACGGCCGGGCCAGCCTCTTGTCCTCCCACGGTGTTGCTCCGGATAGAGTTTACAGCATCGGTCAGTCTCCAGCCGATGGGTGAGCTCTTACCTCGCCTTTCCACCCTTACCTCGTCGTCGCAAGCTCCATATCCTTCGCTTCCACCTTGGGGGCGAAAGCTCACTCATTCCGCTGGAAGCGGCACATTGCAGCTGTGAAATGCGCTTAGAACAGCAAAAGACATGGAGCTTGCGGCGACGGGGCGGTATATCTCTGTTGCACTTTTCCTGAAGTCGCCTTCGGCGGGCGTTACCCGTTATCCTTGCCCTGCGGAGCCCGGACTTTCC
>CAJFUI010000124.1 GCA_904420145.1 uncultured Oscillospiraceae bacterium | reverse complement strand
CGACATCATCGAGAGCGGCACCCATGACGAACTGCTGGCCAAGGGCGGCTTCTACGCAGACCTCTACAACAGTCAGTTTGAGCAGGCCGCCTGATAAAGTTCTTCCTTTGTAACTGCTTCCCCCACATGTTCCACAAGGATTTGCAGGGCAATAAACTGTATTTTTATACTTCATTGGCCTGCCTTCCATATATGTGCTCAATGCCTCTTTTTTTGAGGTGCTCCACGGCGTCCCGGCCATTCTGGGTGAAGGATTTGTTGAGGAAAGGAGGCAATAGTATTTGTCCGTTTCTGAATAAAGCCTCTACGATGGGTGATGTCTGCAAAAGCAGGTATCTTCATGGGAATGGATTACGCCCACCGCCTGCAGGTAAGAATAGATGATGACTGTCCCCACAAATTTCATGCCCCGCTGCTTCAAGTCCTTGGAAACCATATTGGACAGCACAGAGCTGGCCTTGCCTGTTTCATAGACAATCTTTCCCTCTGTCCAGTGCCATAGGTATCGGTCAAAGCTCCCCCACTCCTGCTGGATGGCTCGGAAAATGTTCGCGTTATTCACAGCGGCACGGATCTTCAGCTTGTTTCGGACGATACTGGAATTCTGCTGCAGCGCCGCCTGTTTTTCCTTCCCATATCCGCATACCTTCTCCGGATCAAAGTCATCGAAGGCTCTTCGAAATGCCTCCCGCTTGTTGAGAATACACTCCCAAGAGAGTCCCGCCTGAAAACTCTCTAAAATCAACATTTCAAACAGCTTATGGTCGTTATGTACAGGGACACCCCACTCCTCATCGTGGTACTGGATAGAAAGAGGATTCTTGGGATTGACCCAGCTGCATCTGATCTTTTCTTGCATATCGCACCTCCCTTCTTTTGCCTGTTAATCATATGTATTGTATATTCAGTATAGCTCCTCCTCTCTCCGTTCACAAGTGATTTACTTGATTTAGAGCTGAAAAACTGTTCTATACAGCACAGCGGCCAAATCCTGCGGTAAAGCCTGTCCAATATCGGGAGGGAATCGCTCTGCTATTGATTGACGTGATATAGAATGAAACGGCAATTTTTCTTAGAGAGAATCCTTCTATTTCCTATTCTGCGGATCGAAAAATAGGTTTTTTTAGAATTACTGTGGAAAAAGTATGAATTTTATGGTATCATAGAGAGAGCAGAAAATTTCTTAACAGGATCTATATGATATAAGAATTTCAAATTCCGCCGGCCTATTGTATAATAAATTTTATAAATAGGAATGCTGCATCGCCCCATCTTTTGAAACAGAAAGGAGCTATTACTATTGCGAATGAACCCACAGTTAATTGGAAAAATTAAGGAATCCCTCTCTTCTGTCCTGCCTATCACAGCGATTGTTCTTCTGCTGTGTATCACCATTGCGCCAATCAGCCCAGGAACTCTGGTGCTGTTCCTGTTTGGCGCATTTTTGCTGATTGTGGGCAACGGACTTTTTACTCTTGGTGCGGATATCGCTATGACTCCTATGGGCCATGGGATGGGCGTCCAGATGGTCAAGGCCCGGAATCCGCTTCTCCCACTGCTGACTGCCTTTCTTCTTGGCGTTTTGATTACCATTGCCGAGCCGGATCTTCAGGTTTTGGCCACCCAAGTCCCCTCCATCCCCGATATGGTGCTGATTCTGACCGTAGCGGTCGGTGTAGGCCTTTTTCTTGTGGTGGGTGTTCTCCGTACAAGACTGAAAATTCCTCTCTCCACTCTCCTTTTGATTTTTTATGCCATTGTTTTTCTGCTGGCCTTTTTCACGCCCAACAGCTTTGTGCCCGTCTCCTTTGACTCCGGCGGCGTGACTACGGGACCTATTACGGTTCCTTTTATTATGGCTCTCGGAGTCGGCATGGCCGCAGTACGCAGCGACAAAAATGCCACGGATGACAGCTTCGGCCTTGTGGCCCTGTGCAGCATCGGCCCGATTTTGGCTGTTTTGCTCCTTGGCGTTTTCTATCGTCCCACTGATGCCTCCTACGCGGGCACCTCACTTTTGGAAATTGTTTCTACGCGGGATGCCGCAGTGGCCTTTGCCTCTGCCTTTCCCCACTACATCCAAGAGGTTGCCGTCGCTATGGTGCCCATCTGCGCCATGTTCTTTCTTTTCCAGCTGGCAACCCGCCGCTTTAAGCGCAACGAGCTGCTGAAGATTTTCAGCGGCCTTATCTACACATATCTGGGGCTGGTGATCTTTCTAACTGGCGTTAACATAGGGTTTATGCCGGCAGGCCAGTATATTGGCTCTGTCCTCGCCTCCAGTGCCCACCCCTTCCTTCTGGTTCCTGTGGGCATGATTATGGGCTACTTTATTGTGGCAGCCGAGCCGGCTGTCCACGTGCTGAACAAGCAGGTGGAGGAGGTCTCCATGGGATCTATCTCCCAGACCGCCATGCGCCACGGCCTCTCCATCGGTGTCGCCATCTCTGTGGGTATCGCTATGCTTCGCGTCCTGACAGGGATTTCCATCTTCTATTTTCTGATCCCCGGCTACACCATCTCCCTGATCCTCACCTTTTTTGTTCCCCAAATGTATACCGGCGTCGCCTTCGACTCCGGCGGTGTGGCCTCCGGACCGATGACCGCCACCTTCCTTCTTCCCTTTGCTATGGGCGCCTGTGAGGCGGTGGGCGGCAATCTGATGACCGACGCCTTCGGTCTGGTCGCCATGGTGGCGATGACGCCGCTGATCACCATTCAGCTCCTCGGTATCAGCAGCCAGATCCAGAAAAAAATTGCCATTCGCCAGTTCCAGTCCCGCATGGAGAAGGCGGACGACTGCATTCTGTACTACGATGAGTAAAGGAGGACTACGATGAGTGTATCAAGAGCCCAGCAGCTGCAGCTGATCGTCACCATTGTCGAGCGCGGCAACGGAAATAAGGTAGCCCGCCTTTTTAAGGACCATCAAGTGGCCCACCATTTACAGTGCGAAGGAGTCGGCACAGCCACTTCCGATATTTTGGATATTCTCGGCATTGGCAGCTCGGAGAAGGACATCCTGTTAAGCATAGCGCCTCAGGCGACCGCGCAGCGGCTTTTCGAACAGCTCAATGATGAGCTTCACGATGTAATACGTGCAAGGGGAATCTCCTTTACAGTTCCTATGAATGCAGTCAGCAACCGCCTCTCTACGGCGATCTTGCTGCGGACAAAACCTGAAAAAGAAAGCGGAGGAGAAGAAATGCAGCAGGCAAAAAACAGTTTGATTTTAGCGATTGTCAATCGCGGCTATACAGATGTGGTGATGGCCTCCGCCAAGCGCGCCGGCGCCCGGGGCGGTACGATCATCCGGGCCCGCTGGTCCGGGGAGGAACAGATGGAGCAGCTCAGCGGCTTCTCTCTGCAGGCGGAGAAGGAGATCGTCGCCATTGTCTCCCCTTCTGAGATTCGCAATCAGATCATGGAGGCGATCCATCAGGAGCACGGCGTACAGACGGAGGCCGGAGCGGCCTTATGCTCCCTTCCTATCGAGCAGATGATCCACATCGGCTGATGCTGCTATCTGTGGTGCAGAGCGCCCAGCACCGTGGGCGTATTGGGATAATTTGCCGCATTTTTTGCACAGTAAAAGGGAACGGCACGGACAGCTGTCCGTGCCGTTCCCTTTTGTTTTTTTACTGGTTGGCCGCTTCATTCACTGCACGCAGCAGGGAATCACAGTCCACGCCATGGACCATGCAGGCCTCCTCCACGGTCTCGCCGCGGCTGGAGGGGCAACCCAGGCAGTGCATGCCGATGGAGAGGAAAATGGGAGCGGTCTGGGGGGCAATATCCAAAATATCGCCGATGATGGTATCTTTTGTAATATTGATCATAGTTGATATAACCTCCAAAATGATAAAACCCGTTACATTTCCAAACTGGCGAAAGTAGTATACCCTACTTTTCGCTATTTTTCAATAGCGGATAAAAAAGTTCCTTGAAAATTTCTTTTTGCGGCTTCCCTAAGGAAAAATGAATCCATACAGCCTTTTTCACTTTTTGTCAAGAAGAGCGTATTATTCCATGTTCCCGAACACCTGCGCGGCATATCGGGCGGATTCTGTGGCGTCCTTGGCGTAGAAATCCGCCCCGATCTGAGCGGCGAACTCCTTTGTTACCACTGCGCCGCCCACCATGATTTTGCAGGCGGCACCTGCCTGCTTCAGCGCCTTGATGGTGACGGCGATATTCTGAGCGGTGGTCGTCATCAGGGAGCTCAGACCCACCAGCGGAGCCTTCTCCCGCAGGGCAGCCTCTACCACCGCCTCCGGCGTCACATCCCGACCCAAGTCCACAATCCGGTATCCATAATTTTCCAGCAGCATCTTGACGATGTTTTTCCCAATATCGTGGATATCCCCCTTCACCGTAGCGAGGATGATAGTCCCCTTCTCCCCCGCCCCTTCCGGGAGATAGCGGTTGATAACGGAGAAGGCGGACTTGACCGCCTCAGCGGCGGACATCAGCTGGGGAAGGAACATGGTACCGGCCTCATAGCGCTCTCCCACAATGTCAAGCGCCGGAATAATATGGCTGTTGATCACCTCAAGGGGCGTCTCCTGCTGCAGAAGCGTTTCCGTCGCCGCAGGCACCTCACTTTTTACGCCGGTAAGAATCAGCTGCTCCAGCGTATTCCCCTGCTGGGGGCCGTCCGCATGGACAGCGCCGCTGTATTGGGCGATATAGGCGGCGGCGCTCCGGTCCTGCCCAAGGAGCACCCGCATGGCGGCGATGGTCTCCATCACAGCCGCCGAGCTGGTGTTGACGATTCCTATATTCAGCCCTGCGGCCAGGGCAGCGGAGAGAAAGGCGCAGTTGAGGCCCTGCCGGTTGGGCAGGCCGTGGGAGATGTTGGAGACGCCCAAGATGGTTTTTAGTCCATTCTGTCTGCACAGGCGGACCGCCTCCACCGTAGCCATCACCTCGTCCTGGCTTACCGAGGCGGCCATGGTCAGACAGTCGATGAGAAAATCCTCTTTGGGAATCCCCTGCTCCGCCCCGGCAGTCACAATCCGCTGGGCTACGGCGAAGCGTTCGGCGGGATCGTTAGAGATCCCCTGATCATCCAAGGCGAGGGCCACAATGGCTGTGCCATACTTGGCCGCCAGGGGCAGCATAGCTCGGAGGCTGTCCGGATCCCCATTGACCGAATTCAACACAGGCCGTCCACTGTAAATGCGCAGGGCTTTCTCCAGCGCTGCAGGGTCGGAGCAGTCGATCACAACCGGTAAAGGAGAAACCCTTTGCACCGCCTGCACCAGAGCCGGCAGCGCTTCACGCTCATCGATATCTGGCAGGCCGGCGTTTACCACGAGGAAGTCCGCGCCCTCCCCCTCCTGGGCGATGGCTAATTCTGCGGCATAGGTGTAGTCCTTCTTGTACAATGCCTCTTTCAAAAGCCTGCGGCCGGTTGGGTTGATGCGTTCCCCTACCGTGGCGATGGTATCCTGCCGCAGTTCCACCACCGACTGCCAGCCGCAGAGCCGACAGACCGCGGTGTCCCTCTCCCGCAGGATGGGACGGCGCCCCGCCATCTTCTCCTTGATCGCCAGGATGTGGGCACTGGTAGTGCCGCAGCAGCCGCCTAAAATAGCCACGCCCGCATCCAAAAAGATCTCGGCATACCGGGCAAACTCCTCCGGCCCCACGTCAAACACCGTTTTTCCCCGCTCCAGCCGGGGGATGCCGGCATTTGGCTGGACGATGATGGGCAGATGGGTATACCGGAGCATCTCCCGCACCATGGGCACCAAGGCCTCCGGCCCCAGGGAGCAGTTGATCCCCACGGCATCGGCCCCCAGAGACGTCAATGTCACGGCGGCGGTTTTTGGTTCCGTCCCAAGGAAAGTACGGCCGTCCTCCCCGAAGGTCATGGTGACGAAGACCGGCAGCGCACTGTGCTCCTTGGCCGCCAGCAGAGCCGCCTTGGCCTCCAGCAGGTCGGACATGGTCTCAATCAGCACCAGGTCAGCCCCCGCCTCCGCACCGATTTTTACCTGCTCGGCAAAGAGGTCGTAGGCCTCGTCGAAGGACATGGTCCCCATGGGCTGGAGCATGGCCCCGATGGGGCCGATATCTAAGGCCACCAAGGGCGCTCCCGCCTCCCGGGCCAGCGCAACAGCCTGCTGGATATACGGCGCCGGATCACAGCCCAATTTGTGCCGGCTGGCGCCGAAGGTATTGGTGGTGATGATGTCGGAGCCGGCCTCCACGTAGGCCCTGTGGACCTCCCGCACCACGTCGGGATGTTCTAAGTTAAACAGCTCCGGCTTCCCGCCTGCCGGAAGTCCCCTCTCCTGCAGCATGGTGCCCATTCCGCCGTCAAAGAGATAGTGCCGCGTCATATCCAGCATGCCTTACTCACGCTCCTTCTTTCAGATAAAAGTATCATACCATGGATTGCCTCATGAGACAAGTCCGGCAGACGGTTAATCGTCCAACCGCCGGCCGTTGCGCCTATGTTCTTTTTCGTTGCTTGTCCTTTTGCCGTGGGAATGTTACACTGGGGGCATCAAAGGGAAAGGAGCACATAGGAATGCTTGGTGAAAATATAAAGGCCCTGCGCAGGCAGAAGGGCCTCTCTCAGGAGGAGCTGGCGGCAAGGCTCCACGTGGTGCGGCAGACCATCTCTAAGTGGGAGAAGGATCTGTCGGTGCCGGATGCGGATACGCTGATCCGGCTGGCGGAGATCTTGGAGGTGTCCGTCAGCGAGCTGCTGGGCGCAAAGATTGAAAGCGAGGGAGCCGCCGGCGATGTGGCGGAACAGCTCTCCCGCATCGCCGAACAGATGGCCGTGAAAAACCGCCGCGCCCGGCGCATTTGGCGGATCGCGGCGGTGATCCTTGCGGTGGTCGTGCTGTTTAACCTCCTGCTGCTCCTTCTAAGTTTCACGGCATATCGCCAATTTTCCGATGGCGGGCAGCATGTCGTAGAGGCAGGCAGTGAAGTAATACTGAAATCTCCATAAAAACACCGGAAGTGCAAAGCCCCCGTCAGCCGATCGGCTGACGGGGGCTTTGCATCTATCAAAAACATCCAAAACACTTACGCTCTGGGGTGAGCCTTCTGGTAGACATCCTTCAGGTGCTGCTTCACCATGTGGGAATAGATCTGGGTGGAGGAGATATCCGCATGGCCCAGCATCTCCTGAATGGAACGCAGATCCGCCCCGTTCTCCAGCAGGTGGGCGGCAAAGGAGTGGCGCAGGGTGTGGGGGGTAATGTCCTTATTGATTCCAGCCTTCTCCTGATAGTATTTGATGATCTTCCAAAAGCCCTGGCGGCTCATCCGCTCCCCGTTCATATTGACAAACAGGGCCGGCTCCTCACTGTAGAGGATGATCTGGGGCCGGATCTCCCGTACATACTCCTGCAGTGCCTTGATTGCCGTACTGTAGAGGGGGATCATGCGCTCCTTCCCCCGGCTCCGGCAGCGGATCACCCCTAAGCTAAAATTGACGTCGTCCACATTCAGCGCGATCAGCTCGCTGACCCGGATGCCGGTGGCGTACAGCAGCTCCAGCATGGCGTGGTCCCGGTAGCCCTTGGCATCCACGCACTGGGG